>QNCV01000199.1 GCA_003645845.1 Fidelibacterota bacterium
ATTTTCATTCTATTCAATGGGGTCCTGACGACGTATTAACGGCCTCTCCGGATCGCTGGGACAATTCATCCATCTGGACCGGTGATGTTGTACGAATTAAGAATGGTTTCCTGATGTTCTATACTTCCCGCAATCTGGAAACCGATGACGGGAAAACTCAACATATTGGCGCAGCCTATGCAGACCGGATCAATGCAGTGAAATGGCAACCGATTCCGGATTTTCGATTGAGACCTGACGGAATTAACTATGCCTCCTGCGGAATCCCGGAGGATGTTACGATCCACGCCTGGCGGGATCCCTTTCTGCTTCGGCATCTGGGACAAACATATATGCTTGTATCGGCCAAGTCCGTTAGACATCCGATTAAACAAAATGGCGTTGTCGCGTTATTGCGTTCCGGCGATGGAACTTTTAAAAACTGGGATTATCTGAATCCGGTTGCCGCGCCCGGTTATTATTCCGAGATGGAGGTCTCCCAACTGCTAAAAAATCCTGACGGTGGTCTCGAACTAGTGTTCTCTACCGGTCCAAAGTATGACAGCACACCGCATAATAGTGGAACTGGCGGCCTGTATCGTATTCATTTGGATGAAAATCTATCAGTAAGATCAGAGCCCGAATTATTATATTCATTTCAGAGCGGCTTATACGCTTGCCGGATTATTCCGGAAATGGAAGGCGAAATTGTTGGATTCGATCATCGCACCGGCGGTATTCGGGCCAGCGGAATTAAGACGGGATTTCAGTATGTCGATAGAAATTTTAACAACTGGAGAGTATAGACAATCAATACAATTTAAGATTAGGTATGAAAAAAATTAAACTCACTCATCAAGACACTGAACTTATTCAAACCGCCATTGATACTGCCGACCGTCTTTATTATCAGGGCAAGCATGAAGTTGCAGCGGCTATCCGCACAGCTGATAACAATATATACACCGGTATTCATATCGAAACCCAAATTGATTGGGCCGATGTCTGCGGCGAGGTAGCGGCTTTAAGTTGCATGGTTGCCAACGGTCATCGCGACTTAGAAACAATTGTTGCCGTCTGGAAAAGCCCGGAAGGTAAATATTTTCTGTTATCCCCCTGCGGACGCTGCCGGGAACTGATATACGAATTTAATAAGAACACATGGGTCATTACAGGAACCCTTGAAAAACCGTTCAAGGTCAAAATAACAGACCTGCTTCCGTTACGAACATGGGATTATTAATGTCATTTCAAGCGGTTCCATTTTCGGTATGTCGCGGCTAAATCCATGCTTCGCAAAAAGAAATAGTGCCGGTTCTCATCCTTCTCGCCGGCCTTGAGCTCGGCGGCAACATTTTCGACAATTAATGGAATGTCTTTCACCGCCGTCCCGGCAAAAACATTCAGGAACAGCGGGCCTTCCTCCGGAGCATTTTTCACGTATTTTCGGATTGATTCGGCGCTATCGTTCAATTTAACACTTCCGATATGAAAGGTTTCGCCATCCATGTGATATTCATAAGGGCCGATGCCTTTGGGACATATCCCGGCATATCCGCTGTTTATCATATAGGGCTGTATTCGCCAGGCAATGGCTTCGGATTCCTCCATCTGCTTCATCGTTACAATTCCCGCACGACGCATATAGCCGGCCGTGAAATCGCAATAATACTCAAAAGCGCTAAACCGGTCACTCGACGGATGCCCGTCGCTAACCATGGCGACCAATTCATCACCGGGTATCTGTTGTTTATACCAATCAAACAGTCGCGGCGCCAGATCAATCAATCCGGGATTTACCACCCAACTGATAGGAATCGCGCCGGTTCTTTGCGTAGTCATGATTGTATCGGGTTCATAAACCATGGAATGCAACAGATTGTCGCCATCGGCAATGAAAAATGAAATATATACCCCGTTCTCATGAAGCTGCGCCGGCTTCGGCTCCGGGTATGTTCCCCCTGTTGATGGAAACGATGAATGAACCGTCATATTTTCGACGGAAATATAGGGCACCATGAAATAGCCCAATTTCATAAAAAGGGCGTCTGCCCAGCGTTCATCGGTCCAGCCGAGAATCGGTGTCCCGGGAGCATACCGATCTAACACATTTCCGTAATATTCCTTCTCTTCTTCATCCGTAATATCGAGATAAAAGCTGAAAAGACAGTTTGCCACAACATAATCTTTGTTTGCCGCTCCCCAGCTCTTTTCATCGAGAGTCATATGTGACCAGGTAAATGCAAAATCCCGGTTTGCACCTGACATCCAGTGCGACAATAACCAGTCCAGGCATTGAATATTATCCTTAAATTGCAGCTTTCTCATATCAATAATAACGGGGTATTTTGTTGAAAGTTCTTCGGCGATTTCAGGAGAAACGACCAATCCGTCCGTCTGTCCGGCAATGGTCGTGGCGGCTTCAATCGTAGCCTGCTCAAGTCCGGGATCCCAGATAATCAACCCTTTGATATAATCCCTATACCGTCGAACCATTCCGGAAAATCCGGGGCGTTCGACATCATTGCCGGCATTCTGATATTTTGTCGGAATATCCTGATATAATTCCGTTAAATACCGCTCGGACACATGAGCCTGATTCGCACCGCCGCCTTTGTTATCATGGCAATATGTATTTATCACATAAATTTTATCCGAAGACTGCCGGTTGACAATTCCCTGCAATACACAAGCAGCAATCTGTCCATCCATTTTGTCAAATCTCAGATCAACAACGGAAAGAGATTTAACGGGTATCTCAACCTTGGGATATTGAAAAGTTCGGTCCGGAAATTTTCTCATAAATTAAAATCGCCCCCTCTTTTGAATCGCCAGCAGACATTCGATTGTCGATTCCGCGCCGGAATTGAAATTCACTTCTGCTGGGGTATTGATTCCATCATAACAACGACCGGTTGACGGATCATACATTGGTGTATTGGCCGGATTGTTCCCACTAAACCAGGAAAAGACCTTTTCCGCTTTCGCCAAATAAGTTTCCTCACCTGTAATATCGAAGAGTAATTTCATTCCGCCGTATATTGAATGAATTCCATAGGCGATCTGGGGAAATTGATTCATTGAATATGACCCGTCCGTTGAAAGAGTGATATCCCATGGAAATTCACTGCTAATAAAAAATGATACAAAATTATCCGCCCATCTGCGGACACTGTTCAGATACTTTTCGTTTTTTGTAATCTGATATACTTTCAATAAAGCAGTGGACTGATTGTTGCCCCAATCATGCCAGACATTTTGCCAGCAGAAGTACATGCCGTTCAACGGACTTTCTGCATTGTCATACTGATATTCAACCAAACCGTCGGCTATTTTGCGAATTTCATCTTCATAGTCAAAATCCCCCCGACCGTGGAGTTTTGTCAAAACCAATAACAGTTCGCTGTTTATGTCCGGCGCATTCCGGATCAACCATGTGGGCCGCGGTCCCAGATCGGTCTCAATTTTGACAGGATAATTTGTCAGAATACTATCCAGGTGAGCATCCATTGAATGGAGTCGCTCGGCCACTCTCCGCTCAAGCATTTGATCCACCGGATATTTTTGTAAAATCATATACGCTGCCGCCAGCCCGCGCAGACCCCGAACCGCCCACCATTGAAATTCGGCAGTGCTGGTTCGATATGTTTTATTTATCTCCCCGTCGGCGTGAATGAAATTATACCACAGACCATCGTCCCGGCTCATATAGAGCAGAAAGCGAGTCATGCCATCTGCGACAGAAAGTAAATCCTTACGACCATATTGACATATTTCAGTTTCGAGGACTTCCATAAAGCGCCCGACGTCATCGACACAGCTGATTCCCTCCTGATCCGCGACCACCGGCCGATAATCCGGCGCATCGGCATAGATATAAATGAAATGCAGCCGCTCATCGTCGACCTTTATACTGTCAACCAAACTGAGTGCGTGATTCAAATTTATTGGTGACGTAGGAGATTCAATCCCGGGTTTGCCGCAAAAACAAAACAGCATCAGTAATACCATTATGAAACCGATTTTCATCTACACCAACCAATCGGATTTTTCAAAAACGACATCGGATTTCTTTACGGTCGCTACTCCGGTCACCGTATCGGCGCCGGCATAAATGACAACATACTCATCTGCTGTTTCCACCGTGGCGCAACTAAAAATAACATTGGGAACAAAGCCGTTGATCTCCCAGTCCAGTTCCGGCTCGATTACCGGTCTCGATTGGCGGGCCAGGACTTTACCGGGATTTTCATAATCCAATAAAGCCGCTCCCAGCCGATAGGCATTGATTTTATCGACGGCATGATAAAACAAAAGCCAGCCTTTCGGGTGATGGACCGGTGGACCGGCAATTCCGATTCGGACACATTGCCAGTCATCATCAATCGTCCGCATAATGATCTGATGATCGGTAAAGGTTTTTAAATCTTTGGTTTTCGCCAGCCAGATATTCGGATGCCGACGGTGTAAAAAAAGATACTCATCACCAATTTTTTGCGGAAAAAAGGCGGAATTCTTATTTTCCTCATCCAGTAGGACTCCATGTCTGTCCCAATGAATCAGATCGTTACTCGTCGCCAGACAGATCCGGTAATCACCCGGAAATCGCCCGCCGAAGCCGGTGTAGGTCATATAAAATGTATCTTCAATTTTAACAATACGCGGATCCTCCGGACCGCGCAGTTCCTGGGGAACATCATTTTTCAGAATCGGTTCCGGCCGCCGTTCCCAGTGGATCAGATCACGACTCGCAGCATAGCCCAGATTATTGATATAGTCCCCATATTTTTCATGGCCTCCAATATCCGTTGCCCGGTAGATATAGTGGAAAACTCCGTTTTCATAAACTGCGGCGCCATTGAAAACGGCGGCTGCTTCCCAGGGATGTTCCGGAATCGGTTCCAGGACAGGTTTGTCAGAAATTCTCTTTAACTTGATCATAACTCTTCTTTCTAAGTTTCCATGTTTGACTGAATATACTCGTTCAATTTGGCGACTGTCGGCAAACCGCTCATCGCTCCGTAATGCATTGCAGTGAAAGCGCCGGCGGCATTTGCCCGGCAGCCGATTTTATACAGTTCATCCTTAGATAATGTCCTGGGCTGTTTTCCGGTTGAAAGAATCCCATCGATCAACGCCGCCATGAAGGCATCGCCGCAGCCGGTCGTATCGACCGCTTTAACGGAAAATCCGGGGATTCTACATTCATGAGTAGCGGACTTCAAAACACAGCCATCTGACCCCAGGGTAATGGCAACGATTTGAGTTG
>QNCV01000200.1 GCA_003645845.1 Fidelibacterota bacterium
ACCCCTGGGGTACAGTACTGGGGGACACCCCCTCCCCGTCGACAAATAAATGTCAATATATGTCAATATATGCTTCCTCTTTTAGCACTATATGGCAATATACAGTGTGCTATTAACCTCGTAAAATGTTGTTTATTAAGAAGTACCCCGGGAAGGACTCGAACCTTCAACCGTCGGCTTAAGAGGCCGCTGCTCTACCAATTGAGCTACCGAGGCGTAAAAAAAGCGGGATAATTTAAGATAATTAGGGCGAAGTGTCAACTGAGGACTCGCCAAAAGATGATTCTTGAATTTCAAAATAAATCCTCTAACTTTTCAGGCAATGTCAGTAATACCATTATACCATAAATCTCCGCAGCAATCCCGACTTAAAGGAGCCCGGTTTAACCGGTTTTTTAGCCTAAAGATTTTCTGTTTGGCAACATTACTGTTTAATCTCTTTCCCATCCGTCACACAATCGCCGGAAATCTGCTCCCGAGCAGCTACAGTCTCAACATCCGTTTTTCAGAATCCAGCCGAACAGTCTATATTCAGGAACGCATCACTATCCGCAATATTTCATCTTTCGATCTCGATACGATCTATCTCCATCTCAGCCCAAATGCTTTCACCTCTCCGCGAAGCCGTTATTACCAGGAAAGTGAAAACACCCTGAATGAGCCATTAAATCTGAATATTCAGGAAGTCTCCGTCAATCAGAATTCCTGCCCCTTTATATTCAACGGTCTGACGTCTCTGGCCATGATCCCCTCTTCACCATTGAAAATCGGTGACACTATTCGCGTTGCTCTCACTTTTACCATCACGATTCCCGAAGGCAATCACAACTACTGTCCCAGCTATAACGGCACGAATTTCAGACTGTTGAATTTTTATGCAAAGACTGAACGCCTGACAACCCGGGGCTGGACCCCCTTATCCTATCAAACCCTGAAGCCCTCCTGTATCGCCCCGGCCGAACATACTCTGCAAATTCGTCTGCCGGGTAACTACTCGGTTATCAGCTCTCTGGATATAATGACGGTAACCGATACTCTTGAAAACGAAAAAATTTACCACTTCCGGACAGACCGAATCAGAGACCTGGCTATCGCTTTTTCCCCGAATTATACGATTGTCCCATTTCAGCATGGCGACATTGTGGTCAAACTGATGTTGCCCGGAGTCATTGAGCGGCGTTTTCGTCTATCGAAGAATACGATTATAGAGAAAGTGACGGGACATATCCTGGATTACTATTCAACCCATATTATTCCTTATCCCCATCATCAGCTGAGCGTAACCGGTTCGTCCATCCCTGCCGGCGTAGTCACATCCAATCTTATCATTCTGGAATCGAAGGAAATCGAAAAAATTGCTAATCTGGATTACGGTGCCATTTACCGCTATGCTCAGGCCATTGCCGATCAGTACTTCCATTATTATATCTTTGAAGCTCCCAACGCTTCCGACTGGCTCAACACCGGTCTGGCCGCATTTTACGCCAATCAATATATGGCCACCTGTTATAAATCCTTAATCAAAAAGACCCGGAAACAGCCTCTGAAGACTTCGAACACAACCGACCAAATCCTGCAGATGGCGGCTCTGGCCACCGATCAGGAAAAGATCGGTCGGGCGCTGATCTCACCGATTGGAAACGGCAACAATCTTTTTCTGGTCGAACAGATTTACCATTACAAAAGCCAGAAAGTTCTTGAAATGATGCGCTATTATGTTGGTGATTCGACCTTTCAATCAGCCCTTTTGGATTTTCTCAAACGTTACCAGTTTCAACCGACACAATCCCTTGACTTTATTCAGATTCTGGAAAACCGCAGTGGAAAAAACCTGTCACTGTTTAATCAACTCTGGATCAACGCCGAAAATATCCCGGATCAGAAGATTAAAAAAGTCCGGAGATTATACAACAAAAGCCGGAATCAGTATCAAACCATCGTTATAACTCAGGGTGACGCTTTACGGGTCATGCCGGTTGAACTCGTCGCTTATGGCGACTATGATACCGTCTTTACCAAGACAAAAATACAGCCAAACGGATGCGATACACTGATACTCTATTCCCGTAAGCCCTTCCGCAAAATCACTCTGGATCCCCGACATAACATCTGGGAGTTCAACCGTCGGAATAATAACTATCCCTCCAATATTCTGTTTAATTTCCTTATCGCCATGCCCAACATTGATGCCTATCAGATATTTTATTATCCGACTTTCGATTTCAATAAGCGGGACATCAGTCGTATCGGTCTGAAATTCCGCGGGCGCTACTGGATCAATATGCGTCCTCTCTTCCCCTCCCAGAGCCTCGACGAATGGACACTGGGAGTGAATTACGGTCTGCGAAGCAAAACCGTCGGTTACGATGTCAGCTACAGCACTTCAGTTCTGGCGCTGTTTTTTCAGCCCCGTATCCGAATTCACTCCCGGGACTACTTCGGTTTGCATGAAACATCACTGAAATCGGAAATCTATATCGGCAATATCAACTATCCTCTCGTTCACAGGATTCAGGGCTATAAAAAACTGGATATCGGCATTCGCTACCAGAATGTCCGCACCCTCGAATTCCTGAATAAAAACAATTGGCAAACCGGCAAACTGTTGAATCCCTTTGTGGAAATGGTGAATTTTCACAATTGGGGTGATTTCCGACATATTACACGTTTCTATTTAGGGGCCGGAATTCGAAAATTGGACACCGATTACAATTATCGTAAGATAATCGTTGACACCCAACTTAAATTTCGCCCGGCCCGCAGTCTGTGGCTTTATGAACGCATCTTTGCCGGCTTTTCGGCCAAACAGATGCCGCTGCAGGATTACTTCTATTTCTTCGGTAAAAATACCCTGGAAAACATGAGTTTCGAATCCTTCAGGCTGATCAAAGGCGCCGGTGATATGCGCGGCTACGGTGCGGCCTCACCGAAAGGCCGCAATATTCTGACCAGCAATACCGAATTCCGCTGGAGTTATGCGAAAATCGAACCAACAGTCTTCGACCTGATCCTTTTCTTCGACAGCGGATTGATTTCCTCATCTTTTTATAATATCAGTTCCCGACAACTGAAATTCGATGCCGGTATGGGCACCGAATTCAATGCCCTGGAAACAATTACCGTTGGTTTCCATATTCCCTTCTGGGTCTCTCACCCCGTAGACAAAAAATCTCAGTTCGCTCTGCGCTGGGTAATGTCGCTGGATTTGAATCTGTAATTGAAGTGAATCAGCATAGTTAATGAAGTAAGAAGGAAAACGATATTCCGAAACCCGATTTTCCCAAATGTGATTTTAATCACAGTATTCACTCTTTCATTGTATTTCTTTGAAAATATTGGTATAATGAACAAGTATCGTTGTGTAAATATACAAAGGTAGATATCACATTGAACAATAGAGCCTACAAGCTCCGGTAATAGGATCTGCCGAAAAGTCCTTTCTTTATCACCCACAATTTGATATCCCCTTTTAAAGCAACATTAAAACTAAAACGAGATTAAATAGGGAGGATATCAAATGAAAATCCGAGGACTTTTACCGAGGTCAATTGTAATTTTTGCGCTTCTTATCTTTTTTGTGCAATTCGGAGCGGCGGCTGAACCGCGGGTGCTGATTGACGGCAAACTGGATGACTGGACAACCCGCTCATCCCTGTGGTCATCCACTGCAAGCACCAGCGGCGGCAATGTAACCCTGCAGGAAGTCAAGGCTTTTAATGATAATACTTTCCTGTTTATCTATTTTAAAACCGCTGAGATTTTTTCTCTGCAGGAAGATTTCTCCCTGAAATTGTATATCGACACTGATAATAATTCTGCAACCGGCCTGGCTTTGGATACCATGGGCGCCGATATCGAATTCGATTTCGGTTCACGGGCAGGTGTGTTGCACGGAAGTACCGACTCTGACCTGTCTTTTTCTAATCTCTTCATGGTTACGGCACCGACAGTCTGGTCTGATAAGTACGAAATCAGCATTAGAAAAAATTTCACGAATGCAGCAGGTGACACGGTTTTGGTAATGACTCCGAAAATTAAAATTAAGATGAAAGACGATTCCGTTGTATCCGGTGGTTCCGAAACCCCTATTTTGAATTATACTTTCGACTCTTATGATCTGGAACCTCTGCCGTCCTATTCCATCACCAAGGGATCAGCAGATCACCTTCGGGTTGTCTCCCACAATGTTGAATTTGACGGTTTTTTCGAAACTGAAAATTTTGAGATTTATGAGCGGCTATACAGTGTAATAAATCCCGATATTATCGGTTTTTCAGAAATTTACAACCATTCGGATGAACAATTATGTGCGCAGCTGGAAAAAATATTGCCATCGTCCGGCGGAAAATCCTGGAACGCCGCCCACATTGCAGATAATTTTATCGCAACCCGATACAGCATACTGGGTGCCTATTCCTGTGGCGGCTATGGAAACGGCGCCTTTTACATAGATATGCGACCGGATTATAACAGCAATGCGCTGGTAATTGTCGCTCATCCGCCCTGTTGTGCCGGTAATGATGACGCCCGCTCCGATGAAATCGACGCTATCGCGGCCTTTATCCGTGACGCCAAGAATGCCGGCGGCGATCTGACCATTCCGTCTGAAACACCGATCATAATATTAGGCGACATGAATCTTGTCGGCAATCCCCATCAGTGGGAAACCCTGCTGACCGGTAATATTGACAATGAAGTGACATTCGGTGCGGATTTTTTTCCGGATTGGGACAAATCGAATTTCGAAGACGCCCTTCCTTATGTTACCAATTTGCCAATGGCCTTTACACAGGGAGTTGGCACAAATCCCGGCAAATATTCCAAAGGACGCCTTGACGTAACGATTTACTCCGGTTCTGTTTTGGACCTGCATAATTCTTTTATACTCTACACAAATGCCTTGTCAGCCAGCGAACTGGCATCACTGGGGCTGCAGAAAAACGATACCGAAGCCGCCAGTGACCATTTTCCGCTGGTAAGTGATTTTACGGTGAAGGCACAACAGGATTTGTCAATCGCAGATCTACGGTATAACAACAGTGAAGGTATATCCACTCATCTGGATAACGTCGTGACAGTCGGCGGCACTGTGACCGTGGCAAATGAATTCGGAACAGCCGGTCCGGCCTATATACAGGACGATCAGGCCGGCATTGCGGTTTATGGCGCTGATCTGGTTTCCCAATTATCGCCCGGTGATAATATCACAATCACCAGCAAGATTGGC
>QNCV01000201.1 GCA_003645845.1 Fidelibacterota bacterium
CAGGGAAAAATACGGAAACGCCCAGTTTTCCTGGGGCGGCGCAATGGAACACCAGACCTGTACCAGTCTGGGTGCAAATACTTATAAAAAGACCTTCAACGAATTGACGATATGTCATGAACTAGCTCAGCAGTGGTGGGGCGATATGATTACCTGTGCCGACTGGCACAATATCTGGCTGAACGAGGGATTTGCCCGTTATTCCGAAGCGCTCTGGCGCGAGCACACCGATGGTGAAAAAGGGTATCACGACTACATGAATATTATCAACCGGCCGGAATTATGGCAGGACGGCCCGGTCTATATTCAAAACACCAGCAGTGTTAATTCGATTTTTAATCTGCTGGTCTATGATAAAGGTGCCTGGATTCTGCACATGCTCAGGCATGTTGTTGGTGATTCAACGTTTTGGAATATTTTTAGAGCCTATCGTGACGCCCATTATATGGGTACCGCCACAACGGAAGACTTCCAAAAAATCTGTGAATCGGTCTCCGGGAAAAGTCTCGACTGGTTTTTTCGCCAATGGGTTTACAACACCGGTATGCCGGATTATAAGGTTTCCTGGAGACGTCGGAAAACAGGCGTCAGTAATTGGCAACTGACTCTCGTCCTTGACCAGATGCAGTCCAAGACCAACCGTTTCAAGATGCCGGTTGATATCCTGGTGCAGCTTGAAAATTCCGATACATTGATTGTCGTTCAGGACAGCCTGTTGTCTCAGGAATTTGTGTTTAATTTTAATGAAATGCCGAAAGATATAACGGTTGATCCGGATAACTGGATACTGAAAACAATTCGCTATTCATCAATCGATCCCGATGTCGGTTATTTACCGGACAGGTTTTTATTGAGTGTGCCTTATCCCAATCCTTTCAATGCAAGTGTCCGTCTGAGTGTGTATCTGCCTTTCGATGCCGATTCAAAAATTACCGTCTATGATATTAATGGACGGCTTGTGGACAGGATTCAATTGTACCGGCAAAAGGGGTGTTCGGATTTGGAATGGACTCCGGTAAATTTGCCGTCCGGTGTCTATGTTATCCGGTTGGAGAATGACTGGACGGATTTTGCCAGAAAAATTGTATATTTAAAATAGCTGTGATGTAGCTAAAACGGTCGATTTTACATCTAATATTTTATGGAAAACCAAACAAAAGACATGAATTACCCAGAAATGAAAAGATCATATTTCCGTCTTGCCAGCGTCTGCTTTCTATTTTTTCTGCTGCTCAACACGGCGGTTTTGGCCCAGTTTGGTAAAAACAAGGTGCGCTATGACCAATACGATTGGTCTTATATACAGACGGATCACTTTGATATCTACTTTCATGATAAGGGCGAAGAGCTGGCACGCTTTGCGGCTCCGGTAGCCGAAGAGGTCGTCAGTGAAATATCCCGGGTTTTGAATTGGCGGCTCAGGAAAAGAGTCTCGGTGATCATCTATAATTCCCACAGCGATTTTCAGCAGACCAATGTGACCCAAGGCTATCTGACGGAAGGAATACTCGGTTTCACCGAATTATTGAAAAACCGCTCGGTTCTTGCTTTTGACGGCAGCATTAACAGCTTCAGGCACCTGATCCGGCATGAATTGGTACATGTGGTAGTCAATGATATGATTTATGGCGGCAGCATTCAGAGTGTTATTTCTGGCCGTGTTCGATTGCAGATTCCGCTCTGGATGAACGAGGGATTGGCCGAATATATTTCCATGGGCTGGGATACAAACGCCGATATGATTCTGCGAGACATTGCCACCAATAATGATATTCCCAATATTCGGGAACTCGATTACTATCTGGCCTATAAAGGCGGGCAATCGGTCTATCGCTTTATTGCCGATCGCTATGGCGTCCAAAAGATTGGGGAAATTTGGGCGAATATGAAAGGACGTTCAAGCGCCGAAAAGGGCATTGAAAAGTCCATTGGTCTGAATATGGAAGAATTAACCGAAGCCTGGCACAAGTGGGTTCGCAAAAAATACTGGCCGGATATCGCCGATCGGGACGAACTGGATGATATTGCGTTGCGGCTTACCGACCATAAGAAGCTGAAAAATTATTTCAACACCGGGCCGGCCATTAATCCGGACGGGACCAAGATAGCTATGATGTCGGATCGCAAAGGCTATGCGGATATTTTTCTGATTGATGCGATTGAGGGTAAGGTTGAAGGGAAGCTGGTCGGCGGTCAGCGGACTCCCGATCTGGAAGAACTGAAATGGCTGAATCCACGCCTAAGCTGGTCACCTGACGGTAAGAAGATTGTATTGGCGGTTAAGAGCGGCCGGAAAGATGCGCTGATTGTTGTGGATGTTGCCACGAAAAAAAGGAAAAAATATACATTTCCCGATATTGATGAACTATTCACCGCCGCCTGGTCACCCGAAGGTGATCGGATTGCCTTTATCGGACTGAGCGGCGACCGGACGGATCTTTATCTTTATGATATAACGAGTGATACATTAACGCGTCTGACCAACGATTGGGCCTCGGATTTTGAACCGAACTGGTCGCCCGACGGCACGAAGATAATTTTTGTCTCTCAACGGAATATTAATGTCAATGATATGTGGGCAGATGATCTTAAAAACTGGGTAATATCACCATATAACCAGACCGATTTGTTTGTCTATGATTTAACGACGGGACAGATTGCCCAGATCACAGACACACCATGGAATGAAAATTATCCCGCCTGGGCTAACACCGAGAATAAAATTTTCTACACCTCGGACGCCGAGGGTATCTCAAATCTCTATGTCAGGGATATGGACACCGGTAAACAGGTTGCCGTCACCAACGTACTGACGGGAATATTCCAGCCAAGTTTGTCCCGCGACGACTCACGACTGGTCTTTGCCGGATATGCTGATAATGGGTGGGATGTGTATCTGATTAACAATCCTCTGAAATTATTCAATGAATCCAAAACCGTAAAGCCAACCGCGTATGCGGAAAAAATCAAGAAAGTCTGGAGTCATCCGGAAAAAAACAGGCGTTTTGATTATCCCGCACCGGAAGATATCAAGCAATCCTATACTCACCGGGTTGCTACCGAAAAGTCCTATACAAACTATATTTTTGCGCCAAGTTATCAAAACCCGGTTCCCGACACCCCGGATACTTCCATGGCGCTTCAGGATTCGATCAGTTATAAAGACGAAAAGGGTGAGTTCATTGTCAATCCGTATAAGACAAAATTCAGTCTGGATCTGATTGATAGTCAGGCCGGCTATAATACATTTTGGGGATTTCAGGGAACGACGGTGTTTGCGTTCAGTGATGTTCTTGGTAATCATCAGTTGATCTTCGGCTCTGAGATGTATATTGATCTGGAAAACAGCGATTATTACTTGGCTTATCAATATCTCAAGAACCGGACAAACTACGGGATCACCGGTTTTCATACCGCAAATTTCTGGTATTACAGCCTCTATTATCTCTACAGGTTGAGAAATTACGGTGTCGATGTCTCGCTGTCCCGCCCCTTTTCAAGATTTTCGCGCATTGAGATGGCGGCAACATCTTACAATGTTGAACAGAAGTGGATCGACACATATACCGGTCAACTTCTGGAAGAACCGGTTTTGATACGCACCATATTACCCAGAGCGGCCTTTGTATTTGATAATACCTTGTGGGGTTATTTTTACCCGATTGACGGATGGCGCTGGCGCTTTGATGTGACCGCCAGTCCAAAATATAATGAAGCGAGTCTGGAATTTCAGACGATTCAGGCCGATATTCGCCGTTATTTCAAACTGAACCGGGAATATTCTTTTGCGCTGCGGCTGGCCGGAGGGCTCAGTACCGGTCCGAACGCACAGCGTTTCTTTCTGGGAGGTGAATCGAACTGGATCAATCAGAAATGGCGGAGCTATGTTCTCGATACTGAAAATGAATCGATCTTGGAGGATATTTATTTTTCAGAATTTGTAACGCCCTTGCGGGGCGCCCGGTATTATGAGCGCGCCGGAAACCGGTATTTTTTAACGAATTTTGAATTTCGCTATCCCTTTATCAAATATCTGGCTCTGGGCTGGCCGCTGCCCATGACGATTGGCGGACTGCAGGGAATCACGTTTCTGGATATCGGCGGCGCCTGGTACGGGAATGATTTTCATCCCTTTACAAAGGATTCCCGTTACGGAACCGCCATGGATGATCTTGTCTCCGGATTTGGAGTCGGTACCCGGATATTTATGGGTTATTTTCTGTTAAAAATCGATTGTGCCTGGCGGTATGACATGATCAGGGTCTGGTCGCCTCAATGGTATTTTTCGCTGGGACTGGATTTTTAGATTACTCTTCCCAATAATATTTCGGATTTTAATACCAGAAAAACATCTAATTCGCTAATTTAGCAGGCCGAACAGGGCATTGTCTGTAGCTAATTGTTTTTTAGGTTGTATATGCTAAAGTATTTTCAGTTTTTCCTGCTTTGTCTGATCTGGGGGACAACCTATGCAGCGATAAAGATTGGTTCTGACTCTACACCTCCGATGGTGGGATTGGCCATCCGTTATGGTATTGCTTTGCTGGTGCTGTTCCCGATTATCAGGATTACGGGGCGCAAGATTCCCGTGGATAGAGCCTCTGTGAAACTGTATTTGGTTGCAGGTGTATTCAACATGGCACTCAGCTATCTGTGTACCTATTGGGCGATGAATTTTATTCCCAGTAGTCTGTCGTCTATTCTGTGGGCTACATTTCCGCTGTTCAACGGTATACTGGCCCATATGATGATTCCGTCAGAGCATCTGAATGTGCGACGTCTGACTTCGATTATTATAAGTATGATTGGTGTTATTCTGATTTTATCGGATCAGAAACTGGTGTTCAATACGCAAGTACTGATTGGCTGCATAGTTGTTTTACTGGGGGTTCTTATAGGAGCATACTCCAATATTTATATTAAAAGATTCGGCGACAATTATGATCCTCTGATATTGACGGCGGTTTCGCTGCTGATTGGCGGTCTGATTCATTTATTCGGAGCGTTTCTGTTAAGTCAGTTTGCCGATATGACCTGGTCTTTGCGAAATATTGGCGCGGCGGCCTATCTCGGGATTTTCGGTTCGGCGATGGCGTTTTTTATGTATTACTCACTGCTGCGGAAAATAGAAGTCGTCAAAATGTCCTTTGTGACCTTTCTTTCGCCCATTGTCGCCAGTCTCGTGGGGTTGACTTTACTGCATGAAA
>QNCV01000202.1 GCA_003645845.1 Fidelibacterota bacterium
AAGCCGCCCTACAATAAAGAATCTCAAGTACCGGCCGAATTCAATTGGGAAAGCCTTCGAAATAAAGAGGGCGATGATTTAGAGAAACATTACCGTCATCTGCTTGAAGCCTTGGGAAAAGAACACGGCATTATCGGCGTTATCTACCGGAAGTCTCAAAACAAGATTCAGGACCCTGCCAAACTTCGCCGTATCATTAAGATGATCGATGATGAAGTCTGGATGGGATTGGAAGTTGATGTAAAAAGTGAAACCTACGAAGGGTTGCTTCAGAAAAACGCCGAAGACGTCAAAAGCGGCGCCGGTCAGTACTTCACACCCAGACCGTTGATTGATGCTATTGTGAAAGTCATGCGTCCGGAGCCGGGTATGCAGATTATGGACCCCGCTTGCGGAACCGGAGGATTCCTGATTTCGGCGCATAATTATATTGCAAATCATTATCAATTGGATAAAGAGCAGAAACAGCATTTGCGTAAAGATTCACTTTCCGGAATCGAGATTGCGGACAGTGTAGCCCGATTGTGTGTAATGAATATGTATTTACACGGAATCGGCGGCAATGAAAGCCCGATTGAAGTCAAAGATTCTCTTGAATCACTGGGCAGCGAACGCTATGATATGGTATTGACCAATCCGCCCTTTGGCAAAAAGAGCAGTGTTACAATAATCAATGGTGACGGTAAAGCATCCCGGGAAGCGATTTCCTATGAACGTCAAGACTTCTGGGCTACAACCTCCAATAAACAATTAAACTTTGTTCAGCATATTAAATCACTCCTGAAGATTAATGGGAAAGCCGCTGTTGTCGTCCCGGATAACGTATTATTTGAAGGGGGTGCCGGTGAAACCGTCCGTCGTAAACTGCTGCAGGAATATGATGTTCACACGCTTCTACGATTACCGACCGGTGTTTTCTATGCTCAGGGTGTTAAGGCGAATGTGATCTTCTTCGACCGCAAACCTGCCAGTGAAAAGGTCTGGACTGAGAAACTGTGGATATACGATTTGCGCACCAATAAACATTTTACACTGAAAACCAACCCGCTGACTTATAATGATCTTGAAGATTTCATTAAATGCTATCATCCTGAAAACCGGCATGACCGCCAGGAGTCCGAGCGGTTTAGAGCATTTACCTATGATGAATTGATTCAGCGGGATAAGGTTAGCCTGGATATCTTTTGGCTGAAAGATGAAAGCCTGGAAGATATGGAAAATCTGCCCGATCCCGATGTGCTGGCGGCTGAGATTGCTGATAATCTTGAAGCAGCGCTGGAACAGTTTAGGGGGATTGTGGAAGATTTATAGCAGTAAAGCAAACCAAACCATTTTATGTCCACGGTTGTAAATTCCAACTGAAAAGTTTACCACCTATCATTAGTTATTTTTAATCCGTTTTTCAGTTTCAGTGGTTCTGTAAGATTGGCCATTCATATTAATAATCCAGACCTTATGGGTCAACCTGTCAACCAATACAGCGGTTCATACGGGGTCACCAAATTATTACTGGTAAGGGGGACGGTGAGGAATGGGAACCGTGTGTAATTACAACCCTTTCTGGAGTTTACTTTCAGAAGAGAAAGGATATAGAACGAAAATTCCCTTTGGGATTGGTATATTGTGTCCACCGATAAGAAAACAGAAAGAGATGTCCTGACAAAAAGACGTGCGATACCAATAAAAATCAATTCACTATTGTATTGGGTTTATAAGAACGGGGGCGGCCAATTTATTTTATAAAATCATTGGATTTCTGGATAAGCTTTGTAAATTTTCCCGCCGAAAGAAAGGAATTATGTCGAAATATTTACTCATTGTTGAATCGCCCTCCAAAGCCCGGACCATCAAGAAATATCTC
This sequence comes from Fidelibacterota bacterium, assembly GCA_003645845.1. Classification (GTDB taxonomy): domain Bacteria; phylum Fidelibacterota; class UBA2242; order UBA2242; family UBA2242; genus B118-G9. The sequence continues at coordinate 1,862 of QNCV01000202.1, forward strand.
GGAAAAGAGTATCATGTGATGGCTTCTGTGGGTCATATCAAAGACCTGCCGGAAAAAGAACTGGGCGTTGATATTAAAAACGATTTTAAGCCCAAATATGTCACTATCAAGGGTAAAAATAAGATCATTCAACAGTTAAAGAGCGCTTCTCAATCGGCACAGACCGTGTACCTGGCGCCCGATCCCGACAGGGAAGGTGAGGCCATTGCCTGGCATATTGCCAATGTATTAAAGGTTCCGGACAGCCGGATCATGCGAGTGCTTTTTAATGAAATAACCGTAGGGGGAGTGCAGTACGGGATCAAACATCCCCGTAAGATTGATACAAGTCTTGTGAATGCCCAGCAGGCCCGTCGGATTGTGGACCGGCTGGTGGGTTATCAGGTGAGCCCGTTTTTGTGGAAAACCCTTTATCGCGGTCTTTGCGCCGGCCGTGTCCTGTTGGTGGCTTTACGGATTATCTGTGAACGTCAGGCTGAAATTGATGCCTTTGTACCCAGGGAATATTGGGATTTGAGCATAGATCTGGAAACCCAAAAGAAAGAAATCTTTACGGCAAAATGTACCAAGATCAATAATAAAAAACCGCAAATTGGCAATCGGGAGGAGCTTGATAAACATATCAATGTTCTTAAAAATGCCGTTTTCCGTGTCAAATCCGTCACTGAAAAAGAGATTTCCAAGTCGCCGTCGCCGCCCTTTATTACCAGTACGCTGCAGCAGGAGGTTACCAGGCGATTTCGTTTTTCACCGTCGAAAACAATGAAGATTGCCCAGCAGTTATACGAGGGTGTTGATATTGACGGCGAGCCGGTCGGTTTAATCACGTATATGCGGACCGATTCGGTGCGTATATCAAAAGAGGCTATCAACGGTGTTCGTGATTTTATCAGCAGAACCTTTGGACAGGAGTATCTGCCGGGAAATCCGCGCTATTATAAAACCAAGAAAAAAAATGTACAGGATGCTCACGAAGGCATTCGACCGACCCGTTTCGATCTCGATCCGGCGAAAATCGATGATCATTTGTCACCTGACCAGAAAAAAATCTACCGCCTGATATGGAATCGTTTTGCCGCCTGCCAGATGAAACCGGCTCTCTACAAACAACGCACCATCGATGTCGGCGCCGATCACTATCTCTTTCGCGCCTCGAACAGCGATCTGGTGTTTGACGGATACTTGCGGGCATGGCGGGAAGAGGCTCCTGAGAAAGAAAAGCCCCGATTGCCTCGGGATATTGCGACAAATGAACCGTTGAATCTGCTTGAATTCAAACCGGAGCAGAAATACACCGAACCGCCCAGCCAATACAGCGATGGAACCTTGATCAAGGAACTGGATGCACTGGGTATTGGCCGCCCGAGTACTTATGCGACTATCGTCTCAACGATTATAAACCGAAAATATGTGGAACGAGCCAGGGGATTTTTGCGTCCCACAGAATTGGGTAAAACAGTAAATAAATTGTTGACCGATAATATGCCGGACATATTCAATGTCAAGTTTACTGCCCTGATGGAAGAGGAACTCGACAATGTTGAAGCCAATAAAAAAGACTGGCTTAAAGTCATTCGTGAGTTTTATGAGCCCTTTAGTAAATCCCTGGAAAAACTGGAGGACCGGAAAAAGCGGATCAAGGAAAATCTTCAGGAAATCACGGATGTGAAATGTGAACTTTGCGGAAAGCCGATGGTTGTCAAGTGGAGTCGGAACGGTAAATTTCTGGCCTGTTCCGGTTTTCCGGAATGCCGCAACACGCGCCCTCTGGAAGAAGATCACAGCCATGAAGATTTACCGGATAAAAAGTGTCCGAACTGCGGCGGAAAGATGATCGTCAAAACCGGACGATACGGTAAATTCTGGGCATGTTCCAATTATCCCAAATGTAAAACCACGGAACCCTTTACCCTGAACATCGATTGCCCGGAGCCGGACTGTGACGGGAAATTGGTTGAGAAGAAAACCGGTCGGGGTAAAACATTTTACGGTTGCAGCAATTATCCGAATTGTAAGTTTGCAACCTGGAATGAACCGCTGGCGCGGGTCTGCAGCAATTGCGGATACGGAATTTTAGAGCGCAAAGAAACCCGGGCAAAGGGGGTTGTGATTTTCTGCCCCAAATGCAAGACCGAGTTTGATGATATTGATTAAATTTTCATAGAATAATTTGTACTGATACCGGAGAAATATATGTCGACTGTTACCATGGATAAGATTGTGTCACTGTGCAAACGGCGCGGTTATATTTACCAATCCAGTGAAATTTACGGCAAGCTCAACGCATGCTACGATTACGGACCGCTGGGAGTGGAGCTCAAGAAAAATGTCAAGGAGGTCTGGTGGCGGGCTATGGTCTATGAGCACGATAATATTGTTGGCCTGGACGCCGCAATTTTGATGCACCCGAAAGTCTGGGAAGCCTCCGGCCATGTTGAGGGTTTTCATGATCCTCTCGTGGATTGCAAACAGTGCAAAAACCGGTTTCGGGAGGATGAAATTGATCCGAAGAAACTGGCGATCAGGCAGTGCCCGATTTGCGGGACAAAAGGCTCACTCACCGATGCGCGTCAGTTCAACCTGATGTTCAAAACACACATGGGCGCAGTGGAGGAAAAGTCTTCAGTCATTTATCTGCGTCCCGAGACGGCTCAGGGAATTTATGTGAATTTTAAAAATGTGATGGATTCCTCGCGGCTGAAAATTCCCTTTGGGATTGCCCAGATCGGAAAGGCTTTCCGGAATGAGATTACGCCGGGGAATTTTATTTTCCGAACCCGGGAATTCGAGCAGATGGAGATGCAGTATTTTGTAAAGCCCGGTCAGGATGAGGATATCTTTGAAGAGTGGAAACAGAAACGGATGGCTTTCTATGACCGTATGGGTATCCGCAAAGAGAAGCTGCGTTTTCACCAGCACGGCCCCAATGAACTGGCCCACTATGCGAAAGCGGCGTTTGATATAGAGTACGAATTTCCCATCGGCTGGAAAGAGCTGGAAGGAATTCATAACCGTACGGATTACGATCTATCGCGCCATCAGGAATATTCCGGCAAGGATATGAGTTATTTCGATGATGTCAATCGGGAACGTTTTATCCCGTATATAATTGAAACGTCGGCCGGTGTTGATCGGACCCTTCTAACCTGCCTTGTGGATGCCTATGAGGAAGAAAAGCTGGAAAAAGATACCCGGACTGTGTTGCATCTTGATCCGAAACTGGCGCCAATCAAGGCCGCTATATTACCGCTGGTCAATCGGGACGGTATGCCGGATATTGCTCTGAATATCTACCACGATCTGAAAAAATATATGAATGTCTTCTTCGATCAGGGCGGCTCCATC
>QNCV01000203.1 GCA_003645845.1 Fidelibacterota bacterium
ATGCTTTACTGGAATAACAAAAAACCCACCATCAGAACAGAGGAATTCGATATCTCCATTTTTTATCATTGATAATCGACTACTATGAAAAAAATACCCTCATTCCGATCTCAGATATTTGTTGTGTTCTTTGTCCTGCTAATTTTTGCAATTCTGTTCACCAGAAGCTTCTTTATAAAAAGTAATTACGAGTTCCTTTCAAGTCTTTCCGGGCAGGATGTCATGACCAAATTGGATTCTCTCTATATCAATTATTCGCCAGCCCTTTCCTCGGAGTATGCCGCCGATTTCGGTCGCGATGTTGAAACATTAATGTTGAGTCAGAAGGCTATCAACATTTCCTCTGACATTTACCGGCGTCAGATAGAATCCTATTCCCGGTATATCTTTTTTTTCGTCCTGCTGGCGGGATTTGGCATCTTTATCCTGTCTATAAATCTCATAACGCGACCTCTGATCCGTTTGCAAAACGCCACTCAGGAGTTGATGTCCGGCGAAAAATTTGTCCAGATCAAAGAAAACAGACTCTCGCCGCTGAACGATCTAATCGTTTCCTTCAACACCATGGTGCGGGAATTAAACCGGCAACAGGAAATAGCCATCAATGCCGAGAAACAGTTGGTCTGGCGTGAAATTGCCCGGGTCATGGCACACGAGATAAAAAACCCCCTGACACCCATAAAATTAAGCGTTGAGAGACTTGAAAGATCAAACATTAAAAACAACTCCATCGATCAGAACCTGCTAAGGGAAAGCATCGGAATAATCAAAGAAGAGATTGAAAACCTGCAAAGCCTGGTCAATCGTTTTCACGGTTTTGCAGCATTACCTGCCGCCAGACCCGAGGAGTACAATCTTTACGAACAGGTCTGCGAAATCGCCGCTCCCTACCGGTCTCAGGGAACAATATCCATACAGACAGACAGCGAAGAGGCCTATCTTTACGCCGATAAGCTGCAGATTAAACAAGCGCTGGTCAATCTTATCCAGAACGCCCTGCAGGCGGCAGACTCCCCGGACATCCATATAAACATTTCAATTATGCACGAAAATAACAGAATTAATCTTGAATTAAAGGATAACGGCCCTGGCATTTCAACGGAAAATCTGTCGAAAATTTTCGAACCCTATTTTACCACAAAGCGAAAGGGAACGGGTCTGGGCCTGCCAATCGTAAAGCGCATCGTTGAAAATCACAATGGAAAAATATTTCTTGAGAGCCGGGCGGGTTATGGAACAACTGTTCGAATCACCCTGCCAATCAAATACGAAGAAGGATAAATATGCATATTTTGATAATCGATGATGAAAAAAACATTCGCCAGACACTGTCCGGCATCCTGACAGATGAGGGTTATAAGGTCAGCCTTGCAGAAGACGGTGAAGCCGGTTTGCTGAAATTGGAAGAAAGCCTCGTTGACCTGGTTTTTCTCGACGTCAAGCTTCCGGGAATGAACGGTCTGGATGTGTTGAAACGGATTAAAAACGATTTTCCATCTGTTGACGTATTGATGATTTCGGGAAACAGCGACATCAACACGGCTGTCCAGGCGGTAAAGATCGGCGCCCACGATTTCATGGAAAAGCCGCTCTCTCTGCCAAAAATACTCATTGCCGTCCAGAATATTTCCGCAAAACGCAAACTCTTTCAGAAATCAGTCGTCGGGGAAGAGCAAATCGACCACCGGTATAAAATCATCGGGCAATCAAAACAGATTACCTCCATCCGCGATAAGATTCGACGAGTCGCCAAAACAGACGCCAGGGTACTCATTACCGGAGAGAGCGGAACCGGTAAAGAATTAGTCGCCTATGCCATTCATAAACTCAGTTCCCGGTCAGACGAACCCTTTGTCATCTTTAATAGCGCCGCCATCCCAAAGGAGCTGGTGGAAAGCGAACTTTTCGGCCATGAAAAAGGAGCCTTTACCGGGGCTGTCCGGCTAAAACCCGGCAAGCTCGAGACGGCTAATCACGGAACAATATTTTTTGACGAAATCGGTGATATGAATATTGACGCCCAGGCGAAAATACTGCGTGTTCTCGAAGAGGGAAAATTTGAAAGAGTCGGCGGTAATCGCACGATTGATATTGACGTCCGGGTTCTTGCGGCAACAAACCGTAACATTGAAGAGATGGCTCAGGCCGGCCATTTTCGGGAAGACCTTTTTTATCGACTGAATGTAGTTCCCTTCTACCTGCCGCCTCTCCGGGAAAGATCCTGTGACATTCCGCTGTTGCTTGAACATTATTTGCAATATTATGCCCGTGAGCTGGCCTGTCCCCGGAAAAGCTTTACAGATGGGGCCATAGAGCTTCTGCAAAACTATCCTTTTCCCGGAAATATCCGCGAGCTGAAAAATCTGATTGAGCGCCTTTATATTCTCTCGGACAGAGAGGAAATCGATATTGAAGAGGTCCGCGAAAACCTTGGCTTTCAGAAATCAAAAGCATCCGATATAATGAACACTATCTTAAATCAAAAATCCTACAGCTCGGCGAGGGAAATCTTTGAACGATATTATTTTTCCGAAAAGTTAAAATCTACAAACTGGAATATCAGCAAATTAGCCGAAGAAATCGGCATTCACCAACCGAACCTGTCACGAAAACTTAAAACTCTGGGAATCAGCAATCATAATCCGCCAAACGAGGCGCATCCGGATTAAGGCGCTGAATCCCGATATTTATCCATATAATTTTTAGATTCGAACCCGGCTATGGCACGCTCAATTCTCCCACAAACATCGTCGCGGTGCGATTTTGCGGCAAGTTTAACGGCATTTGTAATGGCTTTTGCTTTTGACCGGCCATGGGCTTTGATGACAATCTCCTTAAAACCCAGCAGCGGCGCACCGCCATATTCCGAATAATCCGTAGAGCTCTTTAATTTTTTAATTCCGCCCGACAGAGCAATCATTCCCAACCGCCAGAGAAGACGACGCTTGAATGCATATCTCCCGAAGTGAGATGCCATCTCTGCCATTCCTTCGATTGTTTTTGTAACGATATTACCAACATATCCTTCCGTAACAACCACGTCCGACAGACCGAGCATTACTTCATTGCCTTCAATATTGCCGATAAAATTTACTTCCGGCAGTTCTTCCAATATTTTATACACACTTGTCAGCAATTCCCCGCCCTTATACGATTCTTTTCCAATGTTCAAAAGCGCAACGGTTGGATCTTCAATCCCCTTGATATCAGAGGCATAAATTTTTCCCATCAGGGCAAATTGAACCATATCCTCGATAGAGGAATGAATATTCGCGCCCACATCAAGGAGCAGCGCGAAATGATCTTTGCGCTTCTGCAGATTTCTGGTTGGATAAACCGCCGCGATAGCTGTTTTCCGAACGCCGGCAATCCGTGGAATATAAAGGGATGCCGCCAGAACATAGGCGCCCGTGTTTCCCGCCGAGACAACTCCGTGCGCACGGCCTTCGGCACACAGCTTCGATGCAATTACTATCGAGGCTTTCGGTTTTCGGCGAACGGCCTCCCGCGGCATTTCTTCCATTGCTATATATTCGTCGGTATGATGAATCTCAATCCGCGGCGAATTATGTGGAACGGTCGATAATATTTTGGAAATCCGTTCCTCATGACCAACCAAAATAAAACGACCCGGTGATTCAAGGCTGGCTGTCGCCACTCCTTTGACTATCTCTTCCGGGGCATTATCACCCCCCATGGCATCAACGGCTATAACCGTCTTTTCTGCTAAATTATTCATGTTTTTCTCTTTGTTTATAAATTTTTAAAGCGGCGTCAATATTTCTTTTCATCTGCTCAAACCCGATACGACCGGCCGGGGTGTTTTCAAAAACACGCTTAAATATATCCACATTTGTCTTTTTCTCAAACCCGATATAGTCACGAATCTCGTTTTGATAGAGATGATAACATTGATGGTAACATTTTGTGGCCCATTTTTCGTTCCATGGACAAACATTCTGGCAAATATCGCAACCATATACCCAGTTATGAATAAGGGCGGCTTCATCGGAACGGAAATCACCCCTCTTCTCCACTGTCAAATAAGATATACATCGCTCACAATCCAACAAACCGGGTTCAATAATCGCAGCATTTGGACAGGCGTCAATGCATTTCCGGCAGTCACCACAAAGGTTCCGGCAAGGTTTGTCTGGTTCCAGTTCAATCGACAAGAGCAACACACCGATAAAACAAAAAGACCCGATATCTTTGCCAATCAAAACCCCGTTTTTCCCTATCCAGCCCAGACCGGCCTGTTCGGCAAAGGCTTTTTCCAAAATGGGGCCGCTGTCTACGAAAATTTTTCCCTTGATGTTTCCGGCAATATCACGAATATCTGAAAGAACCTTCTGAAGTTTGTTTTTTATCACTTTATGATAGTCTTGCCCGACTGCATACCGGGAGTATTGCAATCCGTTTCGGGCCGTCACCGTCTCTCCGGCATAATTTTCCAGAACAACCAGGACCGAATTCGCCCAGGGGTATTTTGTACGGATATCGCGACGCTCTTCTCTTACACCGAGAAGCCACTCCATGCTGCCATGGTATCCATTCTCCAGCCATTTTTCAAATGCGCGGTAATACTTCTCGCTCAAAGCAGGATAAGTAATACCTACTGCATCAAACTGATTTCGACGTACAATTGTTTTTATCTGATTGGCGTTAACCATTACAAAATATACATCACATTATTGAGGAACAAAAAACGTTTCAAAGAATCCATTTCAAAAAAAGCACAAAACACTTATATTTCGGGCAAGAAAGGATGAGCCAATGAGCACTTTAAGCGATCTGTTTAAAAACGAAATAAATAGTAAAAAAGATGTAACATCTGAACAAAAACCGATAGCAGATAATGATGAAACTTCTCACGTTGTTGGTAGCGATAAAAAACGAGTCCTGTTTATCTGCACCGGCAATTCGGTTCGCAGCCAGATGGCGGAGGCCCTGTTGAAATCCCTCGGGGGAGACCGCTTCGAGGTTTACAGCGCCGGCACGAACCCCGCCGGTGTTCATCATCTGACAAAACAGGTGATGGCCGAAATCGGTATTTCCATGGACGGTCATCATAGTCAGCATATTAGCGAATACGCCGACACTCAATTTGATTATGTAATTCCCCTTTGTGAAGTTGCTGCATTGAGCTGCCCGGATTTCCCGGGAGAATATGAACGCATAAATTGG
>QNCV01000204.1 GCA_003645845.1 Fidelibacterota bacterium
AAAGCCAGATTATTACAGACGGAGCGCCATACAGATTCCGTCATCCACAGGTCCATGACCGGGCAGGTGAGCAAAGAGATTTACAGAGCGCCAGCCTGGATTTATTGCGATTTCCCGGTTGAATGGGTCGGCCTCCGGCAGGGCGGTATTATCCACAACAAGCAGACCGCCCGGACGCAGCAGACGGTGGACATCGGTTAAAGCCCTGGCATAGAATTCCTTGTCGATGTCCATGAAAATCATATCGTATCGTGGTTTTAATTCTTTTATAACGCAGAGCGCTTCGCCGAAAATAAGTTCGATTTTCTCAAAAACTCCCGCTTTCTTAAAATTGGTTTCGGCCTGTTCAATAATGGAGAGACCGTATTCAACAGTAGTAACTTTGCCGTTTTGCGGGATTGCGTTTGCCAGATAGAGGGTGGAATAGCCGATAGAGGTTCCGAGTTCGAGGATGTTATGCGCTTTGATACCACGGGCCAGAAGATACAGTAGTTCGCCCACTACCGGTCCGACTATGTGGTAACCCTCGCGGGCGGCCTGCTTTCCCATCTGAATCAATAAGGGGTCCTGTTTGGGAATAAAATGGTCGAAATATTGCTTTGCATTGGGAATGATATCCGGCATACTTGCTCCTTCATATCAAATAGTATACTTATTTGAGGAAGAAAAGCGCATCCGGTTACTTGTCAGGCTGAAAAAACAGATAAATCCAAGTGTTGCGCCGAAATTTATCACCGCGTAATAATGAAGCGCAAGATTGTGAACCAGCAGGATTGTCATTGAACTGAATATCAATCCGGCCAGACCACCCCAAAAGGCGCCCCCGGCGGTACAGGTTCGGATATATCTGCCGGCGAAAAACAGCGCCAACAAGGGGCTGCCGAAGCCATTGACGACTTTGTTCGCTATTTCGAAGATGCTGCCGAAATGCTGCATATTTACGGCAACGATTATGATTAAACTTCCGATAAGCAAAACCAGCATTTGGGGCGGAATTTTTTTAATTAGCGCTGAATCGGAAAAGTCGGTGCTGAATATCGTACTGCAGGAGTGAATCCCGGAATCGAAACTGGACATGCTGGCGGCGATGATGGCAGTAATCATCAGACCCTTTACTCCAACGGGCAGATTTATCAAAAAGCGGGTGAAATATTTAATCGGCAAGATGCTCTCCAGGATGGGTGAACCCTGTTGAATAAAATAGGCATAGATGGCCAATCCCAGGAATGCCAGTAGTATTATCGAACCTGTCGCTGCGAGGTAATTCAGAGTAAATCCCCTTTTTGCCTGTGTAATGGTTTTTGCTGTCAGGTAACGCTGGACAACCATCTGGTCGGCAGAGTAACGGGTCAGGAATGCAATGAATGTCCCGATCAGAGCGCTCCAGAAACTGATTCGAATCCGGGGATCGAGGCTGAAAATGCCCGGATCGAAGGGGTGAAAGGGTTTGAGTAAACCCCCGGCGGCTGCGGTTTCGCCGATTCCCCATAATCCACCCGGTATGCAATTGATCGTATATACGATTGTGGCAAGCAATCCGCCGATCATAATAAAAAATTGCATTACGTCTGTCCAGATTACGGCCCGAATGCCACCGAGAAATGTATAAAGCGTTGCAATACTTCCAGTCAGAATAATCAGCGTATTCAGAGAAATGCCGCTGATCTGACTGAGAATCCGGCCAGGAACATAGACAACGGTTCCGACCCACAGAATTCGCCAGAGGATAAACATAACAGCCGCCAGATGACGGACTTTCCGATGAAAACGGATTTCCAGGTATTCATAAGCGCTGGTGACATTAAGGTTCAGAAAAAAAGGGATTACGATTTTCCTGATGGGAATTGAAACAAGGTAAAAAACGGGAACACTCATCAGGACATAAAGACCGTTACCGAATACTTCACCGGAGAATGCCGTGATGTTTATGGCGCTGAATGCCGTGACCATTATGGAAAGACCGACCGGTGCCCAGCCAAGTGATCGCCCCGCCAGCAGGTAATTTTCCCGTTGATCGTTTTTGCGATAAAACAACAGCCCGAGAATCAGGCTGATGAGGAGATAAGCACCGAGTATAAGGCCATCTATTCTGTCCATTGATATTCGATTACGGAATTTGTACTCTGAAAATTGTCAGAGCTGTCTTTGCTGTTATCGAATATTCTTTCAGGTTTCCGGGAATGATAAACGATGACCCCCGGCTGATTTTCAGAGAAGATTTTCCCGTTTTCCATTGTAAAACCCCATTTCCCTTTAGACAAAGAAAAAATTCGACTCTGTTTCCGGTTCTGAAATGGTGGCAGTTTTCCGTAATTTCATAACGGGTGATCTTGAATTCCGCGGTAAAAACCGGGTATCTGAATTCGCCGTCAGACTGTTTTGGCTTTACCGGACGGATGGAATTCGGTGAATAATCCAGGATAGTCATCAGGGTATTAATGTCCTGAAATTTTGGCGTGAGACCGGCCCGGACGACATTGTCGGAATTGGCCATACATTCAATGATGTTGCCTTTGATGTAAGCATGGGGAATACCGGGGGCAATACAAAGGGCTTCATTGGTTTTTAAATTCAACAATCGCAGAAAAAACAGGGAAAACAATCCGACGTCGGAATTTCCGTATTTTTCCCGAGCCTGCAGAAATATATTTTCGTGGGTTGTACGGCGTGTTTTTTTCGACTTCAATCGTGTCGCAAGTTCATCCACGTATTTTTGGTATAATTCTTTCTTTGTTTGAGATAAGTGAACGATGTCCTGATAGAGTCGACGGATGTGGTTTTTCTGTTGCTCCCGGGATAACCGGTGAGAGGGGAAGATATCGGAAAGTGCATCCCGACCCAGAAAGTCGCCAATCTCAGGATAACGAAGAATAGTTTTCCGACATTGATAATAGGTAATAAAACCGGCTAACGCCGTCAGGGAATCAAGAGCAATCGCAATTTCCGGTTTGTGGTTGTTATCCGGGTAGTGGTCAGGGTCGTTTTTATGGAATAATTCCGCCTGGCTTTTGGTTGGATGCGCCTGAATGGAGAGGGCTTCATCCGCTGACAGTATTTTAAATAGAAAGGGTAATTGATTATCAAATTTCCGGGCGACTTCAGGGCCCAGAATCAGATCGGGAAAACGCTGGATCAGATCGTTCAGCGGTAGTTTTTTATTATCAATGCTGATTAGTGAAGGTGCCGACGGATGAGCGCCTATCCAAAGTTCGGCGTAGGGTTTTGACTTTTCGGCTTCGATACCAAGCAATTCGGGAATAATTGCATCCGGCGTAACGGTTCCCCATTTGTAATGCTGAACAGCATTATACAGATAAAATGGTTTGTTTAACAAATTGTTCATTTTAGTGCCATTAGTTGTCAGTGTTTATCCTACACCTGTTAATATAATCAATTTAAATCAAAATTAACACGTTTAGACCAGCAATAAAAGAGGGAAGGGGTTGTCGGCAAACAACCCCTAAAGATTCTTGAAGATGTGTGGGTTTGTAAAGAATCTGTAAACTCTTTGACAATTTCGTGAAAAAATAGTTGTCCTTCGTTCTTTAACGGTGTGGTAAATAATATAAAAACCTGTTATTTTACATCAATGAAGCGGGATGAATACTGTGACTCGATCTGAGCAAAAGAAATATCTTATTTTGCTCGTCATACTTGGATTAGCGATCGGCTTTTTATCTGTATGTGGAAAATCTGAACGGCACAACTTCGTTGTTTCACACGGGGCAATTATTCGGGGGGACACAACCCGCAAAGAGATTGCCCTGGTTTTTACGGGCGGCGATTTCAGTGATGGCGGAGATCATATTCGGGATGTCTTAAAACGGGAAAATGTGTTGGCTGGTTTTTTCTTTACCGGTGATTTTTACCGGAATAAAAAAAACAGCCGGTTGGTTCAAACGCTTGCGGAAAACGGTCATTATCTGGGGCCTCATTCGGACCGGCATCTGCTCTATTGCAGCTGGAAAGACCGGGATTCTACATTAGTAACCAAAGATCAGTTTGTTCGGGACATTCTCAATAATTACCGGGAGATGAAAAGATTCGGAATTTCCAGGCGGGATGCGCCTTTCTTTATTCCGCCTTATGAGTGGTACAATGAAACGACTGTCCAATGGGCACAAGAGGCAGGACTGATTCTGTTCAATTTTACACCCGGAACTCTATCCAATGCCGATTACACAACTCCGGATATGAAGAATTACCGCGATTCCGAGACAATCTATCAAAGCATCTTAACTTATGAGGAAAATCATACCGGGGGCTTGAACGGTTTTATTCTGCTCGTCCATATTGGCAGCCATCCTGATCGCAAAGATAAATTTTACCTGATGTTGAAACCGCTGGTTGTTGAGTTGAAAAACCGGGGCTACCGGTTTGTGCGAATCGATAAACTCATAGGAAAGTGGATTGGAAAATGATCCAAAATCGAAAACTGATCCTGAAAAAATGTCGGTTATATAATCGTTTGAACGGTCCGTTGGTAACAATCATTATTGAGAATGGTCGAATTCTTTACGTTGGTCCTGATTCGATAGGCGAATCCGCCGAAAGCATTGATATTGCCGGAAAAATTGTTGCTCCCGGTATAATTGACATTCATATCCAGGGGGCCGGAGGCGGCGATGTTTTGGACGGAAATCTGTCATCTTTACAAGCAATGTCAAAAACCCTGGCGCGTTTCGGCGTTACGGGATTTCTGGCGACAACCGTAATGAATCCTGACAGGAATAATCGCCATTTACAGGTTCTGGCTGATCACTGGTCTGACGATCTCGGCGGCGCCCGAATTCTTGGCTGTCACCTGGAGGGGCCGTTCATTAATCCGGAGAAGAGAGGTGGTATTGCAGAAGGAGCCATCTATCCGCCTTCAGGGGAGCGATTGTCGGAGATATTTGATCTCTTAGGTAATGGTTTGAAGATGATGACCATTGCGCCGGAGATTGACGGCAGCCGGAATGTTATAACTGAATTATTAAAACATGGATGTATACCTTCTTTTGGGCATTCCAGGGCGAATTATCGACAGGCGAAGGAGGCATTTGCAAAGGGTCTTGAGCATGTGACGCATGTGTTCAATGCCATGTTACCATTGCATCATCGGGAACCGGGGCCGCTTTTGGCTCTCCTGGAATCCGATAGGGCGACAGTGCAGAT
>QNCV01000205.1 GCA_003645845.1 Fidelibacterota bacterium
TAGCCCCGCCGGCGGCGCCCCGGACGGTATTATGAACCAACAGGACAAATTTATAGTCGAGAATCGGATCTTTCCGCAGGCGTCCTGTATGAACCGCCATACCTTTATCCCGATTTCGGTGCAACTTCGGTTGAGGGTACCGGGCGTCTTTGTGATAATAAATCGGATGACAAGGAGCTGTCGGTAAGCTCAGTTGCTGAGGTTCGGCGGTGAAAGATGTCCAGGCGGAGATAAGTTCGGTCTCTGTCGCCGGCTGGTTCAGTTTCACAGAAACGCATTCCGTATGACCATCCAGGACGGCCACGCGGTTACACTGGGCGCTGATGGTCATTTCCGCTGGTCGGATTTGGCTGTTTTGCAGTGTTCCGAAAATCTTCAACGGTTCGGATTCCATTTTTTCTTCCTCACCGCTGATATAGGGGGTGACATTATCAACAATATCCAGCGAGGCGACACCCGGGTAACCTGCACCGGACAGAGCCTGCATGGTTGTAACACTGACGGTTTTCACACCAAAGCGTTCAACGAGTGGTTTCAGCGCCAGAACGAGACCAATTGTGGAGCAGTTGGGATTGGTCACAATACAACCATTACCGTATTTTTGCTGGTGAATTAGTTCCAAATGATTGGGATTGACTTCGGGGATGAGCAAGGGCACATCCGGGTCAAAGCGATGATTCCTGGAATTTGATATGACAGTGTAGCCGGCTCTGGCGAAATCTTCCTCGATTTCACCGGCAATGCCCGAATCCAATCCGGAAAACACAATACTGCAGTTCAGATCGGGGGTACAGTTTCTGACGGTCATCCTTGCAACATTTTCGGGAATCTGGTCGCTTCCGAACCAGTTGGCGGCTTCAGCATAGGGTTTACCGGCCGATTTTTCCGAAGCGGCCAGAGCGCTGATCTCGAACCAGGGATGATTGTTCAGCAGTTGAATAAATTTTTGACCGACACTCCCGGTGGCCCCCAAAATTCCAACAGGTATTTTCATCAGAAGCTCCTTTTTTTTATGACTGAATTCGCAATTTTGAATATATCGGCAAATACTCCGGCAGCGGTGACCTCTGCCCCCGCACCGGCGCCTTTTATAACAAGCGGATTTTCGTTGTAGCGGTTCGAGGTAATGGCGATAATATTATCGCTGCCGCGTAAGGCATAAAACGGGTGGTCAGGGCCGATCTCCATCAGCCTGATTGCAGCCCGATTATGTTCGTAAGTGGCAATATAACGCAATAATTTTCCGTTTTTCAATGCCCTTTCCAGGCGTTCTGTGAGAATATAGTCCGATTTCTTCAATTCTTTGAAAAATGAATCGACGGATTCGGCTGTCTGACAATTTTCCGGCAGGATCGGATCGATTTGAATATCTTCCAATTCCATGGGATTCCCGATTTCCCGGGTGAGAATCAGCAGTTTTCGGGCAAAATCCCGGCCCTTGAGGTCATCCCGGGGATCGGGCTCTGTGAATCCCCTGGTTTTGGCTTCCTTTACAATGTCGCTGAAGAGGGTGCCGGGTTTGAAATTATTGAAAATATAACTGACGGTGCCGGAGAGTATCGCTTCAATTTTGATAATCCGGTCGCCGGAATTGATCATGTCCCGTAGGGTGCTGATAATCGGCAATGCCGCACCGGCGTTGGTTTCATAGAGAAAATGGACGTTGCTCAATTTCGCCAAATTTTTAAACCGTATATACCGGGAATATGGACCGCTGTTACCCAGTTTATTGGCGGCGACGATCGATGTTCTGGCCGTTAGAAATTTTTCATAGTATTGAACTACATCCGCGCTGGCAGTGCAATCGACGAGGACATTATTGCCGAGATTTAAATTGCGGAGCTCCTTGAGGAGCCGGGCGAGATCGCTTTTCTGTGGTGAGGCTTCGAGAGTTTTCTTCCATACGTCCAGGTCAATGCCACCTTCATCAATCAGCATCTTCCGGCTGTTGGCCAGTCCGATGACTTTGAGCTCAAGGGCGTGATCGGTCAGGAGGTTTTGATAGTTATCCCGAATCTGATTTAAAAGTGCTGAACCGATTAATCCGGTGCCGATAATAAAAAGATTGACAGTGGTTACTTTGGCAAAAAAGGCATCGTGAATAGCATTCAAGGCTTTGATTTCATCTTTTTTATCGATAACGATAGAAATGTTCAATTCCGATGAGCCCTGGGCAATCGCCACCACATTGACGGCCTTTTCCCCGAGGGCGTTGAAAATACGTCCGGCCAGCCCCGTCGTTTTGCGCATGCGTTCGCCGACGATGGCCAGAATGCATAAACCGGTTTCGACAACAACGGGATCCACATGGCGGGCGGAAATCTCCAGAGCGAATTCACGTTCTATAGCGCTTTTTGCCCGCTTTACCGATTCCGGTAAAATGGCTACACAGATCGAGTGTTCCGAGGAGGCCTGAGTGATGAGAATGATGTTTACATCGACATTGGCCAGTGAGCTGAAAAGTCGGGAGGAGATGCCGGTAACTCCGACCATTCCACTGCCCTGAACGGTCAGTAAAGCAATATTACTGATGGAGGTGACTCCCTTTACGAAATTACCGTTTTTTCCCGGGCCCGAGTTGACCAGCGTGCCGCGGAAATCCGGACGAAAGGTGTTCATTATCCTGACGGGGATATTCTTATCCATGGCCGGCTGGATAGTAGGCGGATGAAGTACTTTTGCTCCGAAATGACTCATTTCCATGGCTTCCTGATAGCTGAGTTCGGGTAAGGAAAAAGCCGATTTGACTTTATTCGGATCCGCCGACATGACGCCGTTGACGTCCGTCCAGATCTGAACCTCATCGGCATTGAGCGCTGCCGCGAGAATAGAGGCGGTCAGGTCCGAACCGCCGCGCCCGAGGGTGGTGGAAATTCCCTCTTTGCTTGTGGCAATGAATCCGGGAACGATTTTAATTCCCGTGCAATTCCGGAATCGTTCCCAAATATTTTTTTCGGTAGCGTTTTGGATTATGCGGGCAGCGCCAAAATTTTCATCCGTTATAATCAGACTGCGGGAATCGATAAATTCAACCGGCAGACCGCGTAGTTTACCATAATCGTGGATGATTGTGTTGGATAATCGTTCACCGAAACTCATAACCAGGTCAAGTGAGCGGGGGGTCAGTTCTTTAAGCAGGTAGATTCCGTGGACGATTTCTCTGAGTTCATCAAACAGCTTATTGATAATTTTAACAACCGATGTTTTTGAATTTGCGTCGAAAAGAGAATCGATGAAGCCGAGATGATGCTGCTTTAAACCTTCTACACGTTTGAGGTAAGTTGCGTCTTTTTCAGCGCATAAATGGCTGATGGCTATCAGTTCGTCGGTGACCCCGGAAAACGCCGAAAAAACGGCGATAACGGCGTTATTCCGGGAGCAGGTATCTTCGATAATCCGGTAGATAATCTCAATATTTTCCGGCTTTCCGACGGATGTTCCGCCAAATTTCAAAACTTTCATATTAGATCCTTCCGATTTCGGAATCCTTTGTAAAAAATAGAGCCCTCCCCCGGCGAGCCAACCAGGCAGACCGACAAAAAAATCATCCACTTTTTATGGGCGGACGAAAATGCAATCTAAACGAAGCATTGAAGTCTGTCTAAAATGTCGCTGAACCCACAACTATTCAACGAATGAAACGGTAATTTATATGATTTTCTTTTAAATGGAAGAAAAATGTTGATTAGAACAAAACGATAAAATTCTGTTCCGAACCTGATGGGATCGGGACGATTCTGCTTAAAACAGGGTCAATGACATGACTTGTCCCGGCGGGTGTTTTATTTTCATATTAAAAAAAGGATTTTCGGTTCGTATTTTTCAAAATAAACCCTAAATTTTATCCCAACATAATTGTGAAATCCCAAAAAATTGAAACGATGATATCGAAGGAAAGAGTACAGGCTAAACTTATCCTGCAAAGCGGCATGGAGTTCCCCGGATTCAATTTCGGGGCGGAGTTCCCGGCGTCCGGAGAGGTGGTGTTCAATACCGGGATGGTTGGATATCCGGAGAGTTTGACAGACCCGTCATATTACGGCCAGATTCTGGTACTGACATATCCACTGATCGGGAATTACGGCATTCCGGAGAATGACTTTTCCCTAAATGCGGAATATTTTGAATCGGATAAGATTCAGGTTGCCGGCCTGGTGGTTTCCGAGGAGTCGATCAAATACAGTCATTGGCAGGCGAAGCAGAATCTTTCCGAATGGCTGAAATCGGCGAAAGTTCCGGCCATCAGCGGTGTCGATACCCGTCGTTTAACCCAAATTCTGCGTGAAAAGGGGAGTATGCCGGGAAAGATTATCCTGGATGAGGATATTGAATTCTATGATCCCAACCGTGAAAACATCGTTCCGAAAGTCAGCCCGAAGGAAGTGACGATCCTTGGAAAGGGTTTAAAGCGGGTGGCGCTGCTGGATTGCGGCTGTAAACTGAGCATCATTCGCCATTTATTAAAGCGGGATGTGGAAATATTACGACTTCCCTGGGATGCGGATATCAGCCGGTACGAATTTGACGGGCTGTTAATTTCTAACGGTCCCGGAAATCCCAAGGAATGTCTGGCGCCGGTTGAAAGCGCCAGATATGCGATTGAAAATGATATTCCCTTATTCGGTATCTGTCTCGGGAATCAGATCATCGCCTTAGCGGCCGGGGCAGATACGTATAAATTAAAATACGGTCATCGCGGGCAGAACCAGCCGGTCATGGAACTGAATACGAACCGCTGCGTCATCACCTCTCAGAATCACGGATTCGCGGTCGATGATGAAACGATCCCGGAAGGATGGTCACCCTGGTTTCGCAATCTGAATGACAATACGAATGAAGGCGTTATTCACGAATCGGGACGTTTCATGAGTGTCCAGTTTCATCCTGAAGCGGCGCCGGGGCCTGAAGATGCGGATTTTATTTTTGATAAGTTTATTGAGATGCTTTGATAGAATTGCCACAGAGGCACAGAGAGCACAGAGTATTCTTTTCTCAGTGATCTCGGCGGCATCTGCGGTAACAAAAGATCGTTAACTTGGAAATACCAATGGATCCGTCGATAAAAAAAGTTATTATTCTTGGCAGCGCCGCCCTGAAGATCGGTGAAGCCGGGGAGTTTGATTACTCCGGCAGCCAGGCGATCAA
>QNCV01000206.1 GCA_003645845.1 Fidelibacterota bacterium
ATCTTGCCAAAGTCCTGTTGTGAATCTTTGCTGTAGAGTTGCGCCAGAGTTTGCCCCAGTCTGTTTTTGATTGTTATGGCGATACGAGGATGATGAACCGGTTTTCGGACATCCAGATCGAGTCGAATGGTGAAATTGTCACCCGGAGCGATTTCGGTCTTCGGCTGCAGGGTTTCATCCAGAAACCGAACCTGTGCGAATTTTACAGTTCCTGTGCCGGTACGCGCAATCCCGGCATCCAGCAGGTTATCGGGATTCGCCTGGCGTTTGTGAAGGCTGTAATAGTGCTCAATGGCATCTGCCGTCTTCCCATCAAATACTTTTTCGCCTTGATTAATCACAATCGTTCGGTTACACAGCCGCTCGATCGCGACCAGATTATGACTGACGAAGAGCACCGTGCGCCGGCTCCGGGTAATATTGTCGATTTTATCCAGGCATTTTTTCTGAAATTCGTAATCTCCAACTGCGAGGACTTCATCGATTAGAAGAATATCGGAGTCCAGATGGGCGGCGATGGAAAAGGCCAGTCGGACAAACATCCCGCTGGAGTAGCGCTTCACCGGTGTATCCAGAAAGCGCTCTTCAATTCCCGAAAAGGAGACTATATCGTCGAATTTTGCGGTTATTTCCGAGCGTTTCATTCCCAGAATAGCGCCATTAAGGTAGATATTTTCCCGACCGGTCAAATCCGGATGAAATCCTATACCAACATCCAGGAGTGATGATACCGTACCGTTTATGCGTATTTCACCTATATCGGGCGGTGTAATCCGGCTGATCAGTTTCAATAGAGTGCTCTTACCTGCCCCGTTCAGGCCGATAATTCCAAGGACTTCGCCGGCGTTTACATCCAAATCGATGTTATTCAACGCAACTACGACTTTTTTATCGGTGTTCTCCGGAATTGGTTTTGTCTCTTTTTTAAAAAAACCGGTAAGTCTTTCGCGTAAGGTATCAAAGGTGACTTTTTGACCCAAACGGTACTGTTTTGACAGATTTGTTATTTGAATAATTGGCATTGAATTATTCATTTAAACCACATCAGCAAAACGATGTTCTGACCGATTAAAATAATATATCCCCATAGAAAAGAATAATCCCGTGAGCAAGAGTGAAATTCCAAGAGTTGGCCATTCGAGGGGGCGATTCAAGATAGCCGAGCGAAAGCCGGAGACAATACCTGTCATGGGATTCAATTGAATTAAAAATTTCCACTTTGACCCGATAATCGATGGAGGGTAAATGATCGGTGTTAAAAACATCCAGATGGATAGCAGAAACGGAATAATATGACGAAAATCCCTGTAGATGCCCGATAATGCCGCAATCAGCGTTCCGAAACCGATGGTTATTAATAGAGTTAGAATTAGAAGTGGAATTATTAGTAAAAATCCAACTGTAAAGGAAAATTGATAATAGACCATTATTCCGATTAATATGATAAATGCAAGTCCGAAATCGATCAACTGACTGCCAATTGCACTCAGCGGAATGATAATGCGGGGAAAATATACTTTATTAAGCAGCCCGGCGTGATTGATAATCGCGTTGTTACAGGCGGACATTGAATTTGCAAAAAATACCCATGGCAGCAGGGCAGAATAAACAAAAATAGGGTAGGGGACATTGTCGGAAGGGATACCCGCGAATTTGCCAAACAGAACCGAGAAAACCAGCATCTGCATGACCGGCTGAATAATCGCCCAGGTCACACCAATCAGGGTTTGCTTATACTTGATAATGAAATTCTTTTTCGTTAGAAAATAGAGCAGATCCCGATAATGAATCAATTCGCGAATTGACAATAAAGCATTATTGTTTTTCGGTTTGATGATGATCAAATTTGCTTTCGATACCCGTAAAAGTGGTCGTCTTGGCACGGCTCCGCCACCCTCAGTCCCATCATTAATAAATTGTATGGCACTGTGTTTTAATGGCTATAGAGCAAATATCCGTATCTTTACGCAGAAATACAGTAAAAATTTTCAGAGATTTTCATCGATTACGGATAAAATTTTTATTAATGCTTCCTGCTGATTGGTAAATTCTTCAGGAAACTCTTTAATTACCTGATTTGCGATGTCGTTATAAGACTGTTTGCCATCAATACAATTCAAAATGAAACGATTGATTTTTCCGGATTTACTGATTTTGGCCGCATCATTGGGATTGATTTTTTTCGAGAAGTCTTTCGAACCGACTTTCGAAATAAAGGTGTTGTATTCCTGCTCTGCTTTATTGCCGCTGATTTTCCAATAGTAATCGACTGTATCGGTATATTTTGAGTGAATACTTTTAAAAATTGTATCAATGACAGCCCCCTTTTCAACTGGAATCGGATAGCGAATCGGAAAATACATCTGTCCCCATGTATTGGCCGGCGCTAACGGAGAATTGGAAAAATGTTGCTCAGGTGTAAACCGGCAATCCCACCAGCCGATTATGCCGTGAATCGTTCCGGGTGTTTGAACTTTAACGGAATCGGAAAACTGAAATGAAAAATCATTGCTTGTGGTCAGATCGATGGTCGTTAAAAGATATTCATCGCTGAGCAGTTTAATGCCGGGGCGCGTCGCAGAGTGAATGTGATTGAACAGAAGTTCGGTTGTATACTCCCAGTTGATTCCGAACGCCCTGTTATTTTGCCAGTTCGGTGCTCTGAGAAAGTTGTGGAAGTCGGGATATTCCACGAGCGCAAATTTCAGTTCGAAGGTATTCGGAATGAATTTTCCGCCGGGTTTTAGAAATCGCTGTCTGGCGTCGCTGATTATTTTAAAGAGACCGTCGCTTGCGAACATCGGTGTATAGTCTTCCATAATGATATAGTCGACTTTTTCAGGTAGTTTGATATCATTTGAATTACCTTTGATAAATGTAATTTTAGAATCGAGATTGTTTCTTCGTGCCAGCTCTTTTCCAATATCAAAGACATCGGCTCTTTCTATGGCGTACACCGACCTGGCGTTCCGTTGAGCGCAAAAAAAGGAGTAAGTGCCTAAGCCAAAACCAATTTCAGCAACAGTGGAGGTTTCATTTACCAGTGTCGAGATTGCTTTTTGGAATTCCTTGATCCTGACCTCATCATAAAGCAAGTTTCGATAATAATTAATCATAAGTGTACTCAACTTAAAATGTTTTCCGATAGATGTTTTTGCTGATCTTCATTCAGGGAAAACGGATCCGGCAGGCAGAGCAGTGAATGCTGAATATTATTGAAGATTGATGAAATAAAGGTGAGAAATGTTTTTTGAATGAGCTGTGGATTATTCAGGTGATCGAGTAAGAGTGATAGCGCCTGATACTTTTTTAAGATTTCGACAGAGAATTGATTAGATATACTGTTTTTGAGATAATAAATGTGCTTCAGGGGAACCGGCTTCAATTGTACTGCTCCGAACTCAGCGGTAGGAAAATAGTGGATTTTAATTTTTTTGGTGTTGTTTCTATAAATGGTGTCAACGAATTTATTGCGTCTGGATTGTTCAATGGGATGATGAGGTTTGATAATAATATTTCGGGGAAAGGGGTGGATGGTCAGTGTATTTTTATCCAGAATGCCAAATTCATCGGACAGTAAATGCCATCCGAGTTGCATCAGCATGACACTTAAACTGGTTTTTCCGGTTCCGGAATGTCCGATAAATAGAAAACCTTCATTTCGAAATGTCAGTGCTGCTGCGTGAAATTTCAGATAATTTTTATAGGCCTTTAAAAAGTCACTGACGATTTGCCATTCAAGGGCGTAAATAATTTTATGTTCGTCTTTATTTTGGTGAGTTAAGCGATTATTGCGGAAGAGATTATATTTATTATCACTGAATCGAACGGTGTATTGGATATCGGACTTGACAGAACCCCGATTATCCTCCTCTGATATGGCAGAGAAAACACTTGTCAGCACTTTTTGTTCTAAAGTAGAAGGGACGGCCAATCCAACTGTTTTAGGTGGATTCCCGAGAGTTAAATAGTGCATACTTAGATTAACAAATCCAGTGATTTAAATTTATTGATGATATCGAAAACAGCCGTTTCGGGATCCTGCTCAAAATCCGTGAACTGTTTTTTTATCAGTTCGATGATATCACCGATCGAATGAGCGCCGTCACAATACACCCAGATGAAGGCTGCCGAAGGGTTTAGGGTATGAACCGATTCAGTCTCCGGTTCGTAAAGGACAGCGCCGTCATCCAGTGGTTTCATCAGAATTGAATCCCGCTTTTTCGGCGGATATTCATAATCGGTGATCATATTAGATCGTTCCCAATTTAACGCGGGTTATTTCTTCTTTTAATTCTTCGAGTTTCTGCATCTCGATTTCCTCAATGTATGGAATAGATATCACCAGCCCGCAAACCAGCCAGAAGGGCTCCATAATTCTAAGTATAATAAAGGTATTAGCACCTATTCCATGAGTCATCATTGCGATAGTTGCCACAAAGAATCCCTGGGCAAAATATTTGAAAAATGGAATTTTGGCATTTTTATATATTTTCAATGTTTCATGTAGTATCGAATAAAGAAGGTAAAGAAATGCTGCCAGTCCGAAGAAACCGGTTTCAATTAATACCCGCATATACTGGGCATCCAGAAAACGCCAACCGGTAATTCCATATCCGAAAAGCGGACTTTTTTTAATTCCTTCCCAGGCGGCTTTCCAGCTGCGTATCCGTTCTGAAGCAGAAGTATCAATAGTCAACCCGCCAATATTTTCCTGGAGTGTAGCAGCATACCCCTGTTGCTTTTGAAAAGTATATTTAACCCTGTCGATTACTTGATCGGGTAATATTATTGGAGCCATAAGGGCCATAAAAACACAAAAACCGACAATTATCCACCGTCGGCTACTCAGAATAATATAGGCAATGATTACCGGAAAAGCCGCAACCCAGGAACCTCGTGAATTGGTCAATAAAAAGGGAAAAACCGATATAGCTGTAATCCATAGAAGTATTCGGCGGTGTTTTGGTTGTGGGATTATTCCCGGTTTGAGAATCAGGGCTAAATTGATTGCGATGATAAATATTAAATAACCGCCGAGGGTGTTCGGTTCACCCGCCTCGCCTTCAAAAGGTGCCGTTAAACGTTTTCCCGATGGAATCTGAAGAATGGCGACAATCACAACAATATCAAAGGTA
>QNCV01000207.1 GCA_003645845.1 Fidelibacterota bacterium
AAGAGTAATCAGAAGCTATGAACAGATGCAAGGACCAAAATACGTTATCGCTCTTGGTAGTTGCACAATCAATGGTGGAATGTATTGGGACAGTTATAATACTATAAACAGATTAGATTACTATTTACCTGTTGATATTTATATTGCCGGCTGTATGCCTCGACCTGAAGCTTTATTGGCTGGTTTTGAAGAATTGAAAAAAAGAATCAAATCAGGCAAAGGCGAAGGTGCGAATGAATACGCTGAAAAATTTGAGTGGTACAAAGCCAATCAGAAAAAAATTATCAAAGATTGGGATATGCCGGATTATAACTGGTAGGAAGAAAATTTGCCCGCTAAACACACAAAAAGGCACGAAAGATGAATAAAGAAAGTAAGCTCACCAAACATATGGAAAACACGAATATTTTTAGTGTATTTCGTGGGAAATAAAAGTAAAAAAGAGGTTTGAAAATGGGTCAAGATTTAATCTATAAAGAAGAAAGTTACAAAATAATCGGTGCCTGTTTTAACGTGTACAAAACCATGGGCTGCGGATTTTTAGAACCAGTTTACCAGGAATGCCTTGAAATAGAATTTGAAAAATGTAATATCCCTTTTGAGAGTCAAAAAGAAATTAAGCTTCAATATGATGGAATAACTTTAAAACATGTATATAAACCGGATTTTACTTGTTATGAAAAAATCATTGTAGAAATAAAGGCCGTCTCAAATTTAATAAAAGAGTATGAAGCTCAAACATTAAACTATCTAAACGCTACTGATTTTAAACTTGGCCTACTGGTAAACTTTGGACATTACCCAAAACTGGAATATAAAAGGATGGTTTTATAGGAAGAAAATTTGCCCACTAAACACATGAAAAGGCACGAAAGATGAATAAAGAAAGTAAGCCCACTAAACACATGAAAAACACGAATAATTTTAGTGTATTTCGTGGGAAATAGAAAAGAGTTATACGCATGAAAAATTTAATCGAAAGATTGAAAAAACAATTCAAAATATCGGAAGTGGTTTTCCAGAGAGATAATGAAATATTTTTAACTGTAGAAAAAATGGATGCGGTTTCGATGATTACTCAATTACGAGATCTGGAAGGCTTCACACATCTGGTTCTATTAACTGCTGTGGATTGGCTGGAAGAGGGTTATTTTCAATTGACATATCTGCTGAATAATTATGAGAAAAAAACAGATCTTGGAGTTAGAGTAAAAATCGATAGAGATAAAGCTGAAATGACATCCATTCATCATTTGTGGAAAACTGCGGCAACATACCAACGTGAATTAAAGGAAATGTTTGGAATAGATTTCCCCGGTTCACCGAGAGTTGATGAATCTTTTATTCTGGAAGGCTGGGACAATATTCCACCATATCGAAGAGATTTCGATACCAAAAAATATTCGGAAGAAACCTATTTTCCACGTCCCGGTAGAAAAACTCATGATCCTGCTGAATACATGAAAAAGAAATTGTACCCGGAGGATTAATATGACAGATATAAATAAACATAGAGATAAATTCCCACAGAAAAATCCTGACGGAACCAATATTATAGATTTGAAAAGTGGAAAATTCATCAAAGTTTGGCAAGGGCCAAATCATCCTGGAATTACAGGTAATATGTCGCTAGAGCTGACTATTCAAGGTGATGAAATTATGGAATGCAAAACTCACGTTGGTTATCTTCATCGTGGTTTTGAAAAATTAATGGAAAGAAGACGATTCATACAATGTTTACCTATTTGTGTGAGAATAGCAGTACCGGAACCTGATTTCAATGAATATTGTCTCACCTCAACTGTTGAAGAACTTGCCGGATTAAAAATCCCTGATGCAGCTAAATGGATGCGAACTTTACTTTTGGAAATGTCCAGGTTGCAGAGTTTTCTGATGTGGATTGGTGGACAGGCCGGCGCTTTTGGTCTTGGAATAATTGGACAATGGAGCAATTATGTCAGAGATTTGGTTCTTGATAGATTTGAAGAAATCACAGGTGGAAGAATATATCACATGCATATGATTCCCGGTGGAGTTCGCGGATTGACACCTGATGGATTTGAAAAACGTATGGAAGAAACATTGCAGGAAATTGAAAAGGTTATGAAAGACATTGAAACCACAATGTTCAATAATTCAATATTTAAAAAACGCAGTATCGGTCTTGGATATATCGATCCTTCTATGGTTTTTGAATATGGCGTTACAGGACCAAATGCTCGTGCCGCAGGAATTCCAAAAGATGTACGTAAAGATTATCCTTATCTAAAATATAATGAATTGGACTTTGATGTAATTACAGGAAAAAATTCCGATGCTTTTACAAGGGCAGATATTCGTAGAAAAGAAATCCATCTTTCAATAGATTTAATTCGTCAGATGATGGTAAAAATGCCAAAATCAGGAGATTATATGGCGAAAGTTCCAAATGTACTTCACTGGAAAATTCCAAAAGGTGAGACTTATGTTAGAGCAGAATGTACTCGTGGAGAATTTGGATATCATACTGTAACTGATGGTAGTGGGTATCCAAGAAGAATAAATGTACGTGGACCAAGCTATACCCATGCGGTTGCTTTAATGGAAAAACTTGCAATTGATGTGAATATTGCTGATACAGCGGGACTTATGGTATCATTACATACATATCCACCAGAAATAGAAAGGTAAAATAGATGAGTTTTAAAGATGTACTCAAACCCTTCACAGCATGGAAAAATTTAGCTATTGAACCAGTCTCCATCAAAAAACCTTTGGAGCGACAAGCTGCTCCCCGGTATCGTGGCTTTCATAAAAATAATTTAGAAAAATGTATCGGCTGCGGAACTTGTGAAGAGATTTGTCAGAATGCGGCGATTGACATGGTTCCTTTGGATGGAATTGAAACCAAAGAGGGTGATAGTGGTTTGCGACCAATGATTGATTACGGAAGATGTTGCTGGTGTGCACTTTGTGTTGATGTTTGTACAACCAATTCCCTGACAATGTCCAATCATTTTACCTGGGTTGATACAAATGCAGACAATTTCCGTTTTATTCCCGGAGCAGAAAATAAACCCTGGGATAATGAGGAATTGGGTTATAAAAAACCTGAAAATTATGAATTGAATAATCCTTATCGGGTTGAAATGGTGGAAATTGAACCGGAACAACGTGATAAATCCTTTTTAGAAATTGTAAAGGGCTTTTCAAAAGAACAGGCGATCAAAGAGGCAGATCGTTGTATTGAGTGTGGTTTGTGTATTGCTACATGTCCGGCACATATGGGAATACCTGCTTATATAGCAGCTGTTCGTAATGATGATATGGAAGAAGGGTTACGTGTACTTTATGAGACGAATCCACTACCGGAAATTTGTGGTCGTGTTTGTACTCATAAATGTGAATCTGTTTGTGCAATGCAACATAAAGGCGATGCACTTTCAATTCGCTGGTTAAAGAGATATATTGCGGATCAGGTTCCGGCAGAAAAATATAAAGAAATTCTCGAGACTGAAAATATTAAGAAAAACGATAAAAAAATTGCCATCATCGGAGCAGGGCCGGCTGGACTTTCCGCTGCTTATTACCTGGCTTTGCTTGGATATAATGTGAAAATATTTGAGGCTTTATCAGGTCCCGGTGGAATGACGAGATACGGAATTCCTGAATATCGACTTCCTTATGATCAGATTGACAAAGATGTAGATTATATCAAATCTCTCGGAGTCGAATTCCAATTTAATACACGAATTGGTAAAGATATTACACTTGATAAATTACATGAAGATTTTGATGCTGTTTTTGCAGGCACAGGATTGCATCTTGGAAGAAGTACCAGAATAGACGGTTCCAACCACGAGAAATGCTACCAGGCTGTGGATCTTCTTCGTGATGTTGCTGATGGTAAATCAATCAATGTTGAAAAGAAAATTGTTGTAATTGGTGGTGGTAATGTAGCAATGGATATTGCCAGGACATTAGCAAGATTGCAAAATCAAAAATATGGTAAAGTACAATTAATAATAACTTCCCTGGAAAGTGAAGATATCATGCCGGCAGATTTGGAAGAAATTGTAGAAAGCCGCGAGGAAAAAATCATTATTGAGCCTGCCTGGGGACCAAAGAAAATCAAAATTGAAGATGGCAAGATCAAAGGTCTGCATGTTATCAAATGTCTATCAGTATTTGATGAAGAAGGTCGTTTTAATCCGAAGTTCGATGAGAATAAAAAAGAATTCTTTGAAGCAGATATGGTTGTAGAGGCTATTGGACAGGGAATGGATTTATCCTATTTTTCTGAAGAAATGCAAAGCAGGTTGGAAATGACTGATCGTCACAAAGTAAAAGTGGATAATAATTGTCAGAGTTCTATTCCGTGGCTCTTTGTTGGTGGCGACATTGTTGCCGGACCTGATGTGATCAGCGCTATTGCCGACGGTCACCGGGCAGCCAGGGGCATTGATAATTTCTTATCTCAAAAATAAAGAGGGATACACAATGAAAGTTGCCGTTATTTTAAACACAAAAGGCAATGAAGTTTTTTCAGTAAAAAAGACAGAGACGGTTTGTGATACCGTGAAACTGATGGGCAAGCATAAAATTGGTTCGATCACGGTTGTGGACGAACAGGGTGCGATTGCCGGTATTCTGACGGAGCGCGATGTGCTTTGTTGTGTTTAGGACTCAACGCAAGTGGCTCATAAGAAAGTCAGTGAAATAATGACTCCGGCGAACAAGTTAATTGTAGCGTCATTGAAAGACAATATTAAATATGTAATGGCTATGATGACCGAACATCGCATTAAGCACATGCCGGTCATGAAAAAAGACCGCTTGGTTGGTCATATTTCTATTGGCGATGTTGTCAAGGCCTTATTGGATCGTAGTCAGCAGGAAACGAAACGCCTGCAGGATTATATTTCCGGAAAATATCCGGAAAAGTAAATTCATAACTCAGAGGGGGGATTATGAGTGATGCGGCAACAATAGCACGGAATCAAAATGAAGAAATGTTACGGCAGTCCGGTAAAATGAGGACGATGCTTTGGATTTTATTGATCTTTATCGTTGTCATAATTATTACCGTGTTATCCATTACCAACAACAATCAGAGAAATCCGATACCTGATGATAGTAAACAGATAATTGCGGTTA
>QNCV01000208.1 GCA_003645845.1 Fidelibacterota bacterium
ATGTTCCCGAAGCCAGTATTCAGGAAATGGAAGTTACCCTGGGTGGATTCAGTGCGGAATATGGCAATGTCCAGTCGGGTATTATCAACTTAGCAATGAAGGAGGGCGGTTCGAAGTATTCCGGCAAGGTATCTGTATCCTCCACCAATTTCGGTTCAGGTCTGAATGATTTTCTGATGGGCGAGAGGGATTACTGGTTTGACACCAGATATATGCATAAGTTGGAAAATATCTACAAATTTTCCCTGAGCGGACCGGTCATTCCCGGTTCGGGTGGCAATATGAATTTTTCACTGTCCGGTGAACTGACTGATCGCAAACAGGGATATTTCATTAATCAAAATCTGAAAAAGGAATCCTTTCAGGGTAAAATAACGAGCCGTTTAGGTAAAAATATAAAATTGTCGGTCGGCGGACTTTACTCCCACCGAGAATGGGATCAGTTTTATTTTCCGGCTTCCAGATTTGGCCCGGGTGATGATTATCAGGTTAATGAATACGGAAAATATAAATCGTCAACAGACAACACGATTCTTCACTATGTTTATGTTGATGATCCTTCCAAACATGATGATTACGGTACCCGCTATGATTCATTAACTCAGTTTATTATTGCCGGTGATACATTAGAGAGTGATACGGTCTCAACAATTTATGTAGGACCGATGCAGGACTATCTTTGGAATTATACTCAGTCAAGTAACAATCAATATATTGTTCTGACTCATCAGCTGTCATCGAAGACCTATTATGATCTCCGTTATCAGCGATTTTATTCCAATTATCATTATGCCACCCCGGATGTGGAAGACCGGGATGGCGACGGAAATACTACCGAGGATCTTGTCTGGGATCCTGACCTTTCGGGACCTCATCCGATTTATCGGGAGCGATTAAACAATTACTGGTGGCTGCGCGGCGATGATCCGGGTTATCGTGATCAAACATCGGTCACCAATACCGTAAAACTCGATTTGGTTTCCAATCTGAACCCTAATCACCTGCTTAAAGGCGGATTTGAGTTCTCCCATCATCAGATGGATATCGAGAATATCAGTTGGACATTGGGATACGGTACGAATCGTCTGGATATCTGGAATCAGGATATGGTTGATCTGGGTATTTATGCCCAGGACAAAGTGGATTATGAAGGGATTGTTGCCCTGATTGGTTTGCGCTATGATTATTTTAATCCTTCCGGATTCGGTGACCGGATTGAGTACCCCGCTGATTTTAATAACCCCTTTACCGATGTTGATTCAGTTGGCGATGCTATTCTTATCAACCCGAAGAAAGTGGCTCCGAAATCCCAGATCAGTCCCCGGATTGCCGTATCTCATCCGATTACCGACCGCGATATGATCCGCTTTTCCTACGGACACTATTTTCAGCGACCGGACGGGTATTATCTGTTTCGAAATCTGACCTATCGGAGTTTGACAAAAGCCGGAAATTATATCGGCAACCCGAACCTGTCACCGGAAAAGACTGTTGCCTATGAAATCGGAGTTGAGCATCTGTTTAGTGATGACATAAAATTCTCAGTAAATGGCTATTATAAAGATGTTACAAACCTAATGAATATTTACCATTATGTGCTGCGGAATTACTATGGTACGGAAGCCAATATTTTTGTCAATGCCGATTATGGTAATATGAAGGGATTGGAGTTTTCCCTTATCAAGCGCATCGGCGAGTTCTGGGGTGGATCAGCAAATTATACGTTTTCGGTTGCCAAGGGGCGCAGTTCGAGTTCTACGAGCGGCGCCGGTGCCTTTGACAGCGAGCGGAGACTGAACATTCTGAGTTTTGATCAAACCCACACCGTTCATGCTAATCTGACCGTCAAAACCCCTGCCCGCTTCGGACGGGTCTGGGGAAAATGGACGGCAAATGTGCAATTTGAATACGGCAGCGGTCTGCCTTACTCCTCTTATGGAACCGGTAAGATCAATGATCTGCGAATGCCGGCGACGAGCAACACCGATCTGCGAATCAGCAAGGATATCGATATTTCCAGGGTAACCATGAATGTTTATCTCGATATCTTCAACCTTTTCAATCGTAAAAATGTTGACTGGATTGGCAGCTCTTATTATTACCAGGTGGACCAGAACACCACTGGTGATCCGGCGGTTGTGTATAAAGAGGGCATCAGCGGTGAATATATCCGCAATCCGCAGGTATACAGCACGGAGCGCCAGTTCCGGTTTGGTATTGCGCTACAATTTTAATGACAGGATATAATTCCCAGGAGGAAATGAATGAAGAAACAATTATATAGAAAATCAGGAACAGTGGTTTTGTCTTTATTGCTGGGTATGACAATGCTGTTTGCAGCCGATCGGGTAAGACCACAAAAGGAAATTCGGAAGCCCTCCGCGATGGACTCCCCGGTTGTTGCCAATAACTGGAAATTTCATAAGATTGGCGCATTGTGGAACCGGGTGACCAATTTCAGTTACATGGGCGACGATGCCTATGAAAACCGGACTCCTTCCTGTGATTACCCTGGCGGTTCGGGGAATTCTTATCTCTATCGCGGAACGCTCTGGCTGGGTGGTTTTGTCGATGGAACGTTTCATCTGACCACCGGAGAAGATAAAGAATTTTCACCCCTGGACTCGGTTTTTCTGGATACGTTAAACAGTACCCGGGCGGATCAGGAAACCTTTACCCGCTATTATGATGTCTATGCCCCGGGTGCGTCGGCCCATGTGCCCCTGGGATTGGAGGTCACCGAGCGGACCTATGCCTGGAGCGCCAGTTATGCCGGGGATTTTATTATATATGAATATACGATTAAGAATGTCGGGATTGATTCCGACGGCGATTATTTTCCGGATACGCCGCAGGACATCCGGGATTTTTATTTTACAGTTCGGCTGGATGGCGATGTGTCCAAATTGCCGACATGGGGAGCCGAAGATAAATATTCCAACCAGGATGACTGGGTCATGTGCAATTCCCAATGGGATTGGCTGGAGCGCTGTCCCCAGATGGCCGGTTACGATCACGGACTGACCGCTGAGGAGGCTGATAGCAGCATGGTTTTCATGTTTGATTATGATAATGAATATTATCCTTCAGAATATGTTGTTGACGGCGTTCCGGTTGATGATGATATGGGCAACCCGGGGGTTGACGGTAAATTACAGTCTCCCGGTTTCCTTGGGATTAAGATTTTGAAAACCGTACCGGAAATGAAACCCAGTTCCTTCCATGTCTGCCATATTTATAATGACCCGGCCACAGATCAGGAAGCTTTTGATCGTATGCTGGGTGTCCATGAATTTGAAGATATTACCGATTATCAGGGTTCCGGAGTCCCCTTTCCGGCCCATGATTACCGCGGTATTTACACGATTGGTCCGCTGGCGGATTTTCCCACCGGTGACTCGGTGGTTGTAACCCTGGCCCTGGGTGTCGGCAGTGATCCGGACAGCGGGCGGATTTACAGCATGAAGAAGCTGGTACAGATTATGAATGTGGCGCAGTTTATTGTTGATAATGATTATGTTCTTGCCGTAGAAGCACCAACACCTCCGATATTGAATATTGAACAGTATACCGTTGACGGTGTTACTGAAGGGGTAATGCTAACCTGGGATAATCAGGCTGAGACCAACTCCTACTTTCAATATTACAAAGTATCAAAAGGAATGAAACGGGCGGATGGAAGTATCGACTGGGATACTCTGGCAACCTATGTTGACACCGTTGGAAGTACATCCTGGCCGCCGCCGTCGGGGCCGACGTCCGGAACTTATCAACTGATCGATACCGATGTGATCAACGGGTATGTCTATCATTATTCCGTGCAGGCGTATACGAAAGAAATCAATGATCCGATTCCCCTCGGACAGGCCTGGAGTCAACTGACAGACCCCAAAAGTTATAAAATCATTTCACCTTCGAACCCAACCGCAACCGAGACTCTTGACGATGTCAAAGTTGTTCCAAATCCATATATCGGCAGCGCCAAATGGAACAATCCTTCGCCAAGTGATAATTTCCCATGGAAACACCGTCTGCAGTTTACCAATTTACCGGCGGATGCAACGGTGAAAATATTCACGCTGGATGGTGATTATGTGGCGAAGGTCAAGTCGAATCAGACGGTGATTATTGGCGAGTCGGTTGATTTGTCCAGCCCCAGTGTAGCGGAATGGGATTTGATGACCCGCAATAATCAGGAAGCGGCGCCGGGTATTTATATGTATGTAGTGGATTCGCCGTCACTGGGTCAGAAGGTCGGAAAATTTGTAATTGTAAGATAAAAGGAATACCAAGATGATAAGACAAATATTAACCATATTATTGATTCTGAATCTGGTGATTTTAGGGTCGCTGTCGGCGGAGGAATTTGCCCCTGTCGGAACTGCCGTTGCACAGTTCCTGGAAATCGGTATGGGCGCCCGCTCTACGGGAATGGGGGAAGCGGTTACGGCGGTGATCAACGATGCCAGCGCCGTGTTCTGGAATCCCGCAGGACTGGCCGATGTCAGATGGTTTAATCTGTATTCAGCCTATAATTCCTGGCCCGCCGGTATTTCCATCGGGGGACTTTCCGCGGCAATAAAAGTTGGTAATCTGGGAACTTTCGGCGTGAATACGGTCTATCTGATGACCGATGATATGGAAATTACGACGATAGAGCATCCCAATGGTACCGGAGAATATTTTGCGATATCCAATTATAGTCTGGGATTAACCTATTCCCGCTATCTGACCGATAAGGTTTCTGTGGGTGTGACAACGAAACTGGTTCACGAAGGATATTGGGATTACTCCTACTCCACTTGGGCTATCGATCTGGGAACAATGTACCGGACCGGATTCCACGGGCTGAATATTGCCATGTCGATTTTAAATTTCGGCCCGGATGTCAAGTTCAGCGGTGATTATATTGACTATAGTGATGATAAATCATACGGCGCTCAGCCGCCGGACCCGAAAACCTTCGAGACCTATTCACTACCGGTGAATTTCAGATTCGGTGTCAGCCTCAATGTTATCGATGGACGTGTAAACCAGTTAAAAACGGCCATGGATCTCGTACATTCCAACAATAATCTGGAACAATACAATTTAGGTCTTGAATATTC
>QNCV01000209.1 GCA_003645845.1 Fidelibacterota bacterium
ATGCCATCGAAAAAGAAACAAACAGAGACCGCGACGAGGAACTCGTCAGAAAAATACGCTCACGCATGAATGAAGTGGAAAAGATCATTGAAGCTATGAAATCGAAATTACCAAAAAAATCTCAATAGTGACTTTATAATTAACCGAGCAACCTGAAAATGTTCAGAATTGTCAAAACGCTTGATGAATTGATGAAGGTATTCATTGTCCGGGGAATTGTATTTATAGATGAGCAGGAAGTGCCATACTCCATCGAGATGGATGAACATGAATACAGCGCCTTGCATATTCTCGGGGAAATTGAGAATGAGCCCATAGCGGCCGGACGCCTGAGATTCATGAACGACTGGGCCAAACTGGAGCGCATCGCAGTTCGCAAAGAGTACCGCAACCGTGGCTACGGACATCAACTTGTCGATTATATGTTATCCGTCGCCCGCACAAGAGGGTATCATAAATTCAGGATGCATGCCCAGGCTCATCTCCGCGATTACTACGGCAAACACGGTTTTAAAGTCGTTGGTGATTTGTTTAAAGAAGCAGATATTGATCATTATCTTATGGTCATGGAAGAAAACTAAAGAAATCAGTAATGCCAATGACAACGAATTTACCGTTTTCCCGTCTTAATCTGTAATCGGACAGATTCCTATGGAGCAGATGGAAAATAAAAAACCGAAATTTCTGAAAGATCTTTTCGATCGACGTTTTCCCCAAATAATTTTCATATATCTCGGGATATGCTGGACGATTTTGGAATTTGTTAGTTGGATTGTCGAACACTATAAAATTTCTCCCTATCTGACGGACCTCAGTTTTATCACCCTCATGTCGATGGTTCCGACTGTCGGAATGCTGGCCTATTTTCACGGTCGGCCGGGGCGGGATGAATATACAAAAACCGAAAAAATCGGGATACCCGTTAATGTGATTATTACCTGCTGTCTAATCTTCTATTTTCTGGGAGGAAAGGAGCTGGGCTCGGCAACGACGGAAATCAGTGTCGTCGATGAGGCCGGACAGCGCATTCAGCGGGAAGTACCCAAACGGCTTTTGATGAAACGTCTGGCCATATTTTTCTTTGAAAACGAATCGGATGATCCCGATCAGGACTGGCTGCAATATGCTTTAATGGCCGGATGTCATTATGATCTCAATCAGGACCCGATATTTTCGGTGTATTCCGGTTATGATGATGTCATCTACCAGAAAATCAGCAGCGCCGGTTTTTCCGATCAGCTGGGTATGCCAATGGCCCTCGAGCAGAAGATTGCCCGCGAGATTGAACGCGAATATTTTCTGGGCGGCTCCTTTAAAACCGCCGGCGATACTCTGATCGTCAGCACATACCTGTATAGGACAATTAACGGACAATTGATTGCCGAAAACACATTCCGGGGAACCGACATATTTCATCTCATGGACGAAATCAACAGGCGCCTGAAGGAGGACTTACAGGTTCCGGCCTGGCATATTGCCAAAACAACCGATCTGCCGGTGGCGGAAACCATCACAAAATCCATCGATGCTTTCCGTCAGTATATTCTGGGATTAACCCAGATGAACCTGAATAATGATTTGAACACTGCCCGTAAATATTTTGAAGCGGCCGTCAGCGCAGATCCGACATTTGCATTGGCCTATTACTCTCTCTATCAGATGTATATTAATTTGAATCTTTATGACAAAGCTCTTCAGTCGCTGAATGTTGCTATGCAGTATTTGTATAAATTCCCCGAATCCGTTCAATTTGCAGTGAAAGAAGAGTACTACCTGATTTCCGAAGACCCGGAAAAACGAACAGCCGTTATTGATATGTGGGTTCAACTATATCCCGATGATATCCGCGGCCACTTTCGGCTGGCAAATGAATATCTGAGACAGTTTAAAATTGACGAAGCAATCAATGAATATAACAAGATACTGGCCATCGATCCTGAACGCAAATATTACCATCGCTATATTGGTGATGCTTATCTGATCAAGGGTGATTTCAACAATGCTGTTGAATATTACAAACAATATCAGCGTGCCTTTCCCAAAGACTATCGTTCATTTATGGCTTTCGGCAACCTGTTTCTCGTTATGGGCAAATACGAGAAGGCAAAGAGCTATTTTACCGACGCTCAGCTTATGGAGCCACGGGATATTACTCTAATGACCCTGCTGGCAATAGTCGATCAACGCACCGGTGATTTTACCGAAGCGCTGAAGAAGTTAAACCAGGCCGAGATAGCGGCCGCTACGCCTGTGGAGAAGCATCTGGTGTACTCCGTGATATCTGACTGTTATCGCGAACGAGGTGAAATCAGAAAGGCTCTGGAATATTCCCTCAAGATGGCCGGGGCATCCGAAGAGTATCAGAAAACTATTGATGTTGTCACTGGCCAGATTGATAACAATTATTTTGGTCTTTACGCCATGCTGGGTCAGAAAAAAACAGCCTTAGAACAACTTGACACTTATCGCAAAACCCTGGCCAAACCCTGGTGACGTTTGCTCTCACTGGGCTATCTTCAGGTTGCCCTGGAGACTAAAGACAGCCTTTTAATCGGGAAATATATAAAGGAGGCAGAGGAGGCCTTGCGGATTTTCGGTGAAAATAATCGCCTGTATGTTATCCATAATGCACGGGGAAAATTATTTGAGTTAAACAGGGACTATCTGAGCGCCATCATGGAATACCAGAAAGAGGTACGGTATCTGCCTGTCGATGTAACCGTCCTCTGTCGTATAGGGCGTTGTTACAGAAAGATGGGAGATTATTCAAAGGCGAAAAGATTTCTGGAAAAAACCCTTGATATTCTGCCGATGCACGCCCCGGCACATTTGGAGCTGACGCGCATATTCGTTCAGACCGGCGATTATGAGAAAGCCCGCCAACACATGGAAATCGTTAATTCTGTCTGGAAAAATGCCGATCCGGAATTTGCGCCGGCCAGGGAAGCGCAGCAGTTTTTTACCCGATATTTACAACCGGCTATATAAAAACGCCTCCCGATATGGACAGGAGGCGTTGATATTCTTTCGGAATATTCTATTTTTCAATATTCGGTTGTTCCAAACCGTAGCCCTTTTTCTTATCCTCGGCTTTTAACATAAAAGCAAGAATCAAAGCCAAAAGCGTTAAGCCAATGAATATCAGCCAGGTGGTTTCATAATTGTATAGTGGAATAACGCCTGCATTTTTCAATTCATCAATCTTGCCGGCGATTTCGGAATTACTGAGACCCGCCGCCATAAATTCGGCTTTATATTTGGCAATCAAAGGTGAAATCGTCGGGTTGGTCTTCTCCAGCACTAAGCCGATTATAAATGGAATGCCCATGAGTCCCCAGTTCTGAATCCAGAAAATCAGAGCATAGGCGGACCCCAGCTGCTTTTCCGGAATAATTTTGGGGACAGAGGGCCACATGGCAGACGGCACCAGAGAGAAGGCAATTCCAAGAATAATAGCATTGACAACAGCCATCCACAGACTGGTAATGAATGGCAGGTAAAATATCATGTGAACCAATATCAGCATAAAAGAGCCAAGGATCATGATGGAGGCGCCCTTGCCCTTTTTATCATAAATACCGCCGAACAGGGGTGTGAGAAAAATCGTCCCGAAAGGAACAAGGCTGGGAATCACCCCCGCCCATTTTTCGGGCACGCCGAATTTGTTGACCATTAGATCGGGTCCGTATTTGTAAAAAGGAAACACCGCCGAATAAAACAAGACACACAGCAGCGCAATATACCAGAAGCCCCTATTGCTGACAATTACACCCAGATCCTTTAATCTAAATTCGTCCTCATCGCCGAGATTGGCCAGCTTTTTGTCCTGGGCGTCCAGTTTTCGATCCATGGTATTATAAACCAGAAAAGACAGAAAGCCGATAATCAGAAACAGCAGTCCCATCAGAACTGTGGCCGGAATACTGACGGTCTTTGCAAACCAGGCACCAAAAGCCAGCGGAACAAAAGACCCCAGACGGGCAATCGCAACCTGCATGCCCATCGCCGTGGCCATTTCCTTACCTTTAAACCATTTTACGATGGATTTGGAGACAGTGATTCCGGCATATTCTACGCCGACCCCGAAAAGGGCGTATCCGAAGGACGCAAAAAAGATCTGTGCCTTAAAACCAAAAATAGTGGCATCGGGGCCGAAATGACCCGCAAAAGCATAATATTTCAAAGATGCTCCCAGAACCATTATAAGGGAGGATGTCACAGTACTGAAACGAAGCCCCATCTTGTCCAGCAAAATGCCCACAATGATCAGCATGGCAAAAAAGACATTGAACCAGCCGTAGGCGCTGACAACAGTCCCGAAATCCGAGCTGCTCCAGCCGTAGGTTGTTTCCAATAAGGGTTTTAACGGAGATAAAATTTCCGTGAATAAATAGCCGGCAAACATCGTAAAAGACATAATGCCCAACGCTGTCCAGCGCGCCAATTTGCTTTCCCGTAACGTTTTCTTAATCTCGGCAACCATATTCTCCTCTTTTCTTCTTCAAAGTTATCGAATCGCTCGTAATCTAAATAAATCATATAAAATAATGAATATTATTGTCGCTGAACTGTTGTCAATCGCAGCGAATATGATTAAATTTCGGCGATTTTTCTCAAAAAATAAGGAGACACTATCAATGGCTCATCGTATTACCGAAGAATGTATTTCCTGCGCCGCATGTGAAGCGGAATGTCCGGAAGGCGCAATCAGCGAAGGTGAAGATACTTTCGTTATCGATCCCGAATTGTGTACAGACTGTGGTTCCTGTGTTGAGGTTTGCCCTGTCGATGCAATTGTAGCTGAATAATGTTTCGCCCGGTTGGAACTTCCCAGCCGGGCTTTTTTCTTAGATCAGCCCCCGCTTTTTAATCAAAATATCGTGACATCGTGAAAAAATACCATTTACTTATTCTTTTCCTAATATCAATTATAATGTTATCAATAGATGCGTGTCAACAATCCCGCAGAATCCAAACCGTCAACACCGGGCTGGATAATGTCAGGGAAGAGGGATTTCGGCAGTTCGCCGGAAAACGGGTCGGGATTATCTGTAATCACACTGCATTGGACAGGTACGGAAATCACATTGTCG
>QNCV01000210.1 GCA_003645845.1 Fidelibacterota bacterium
GAGACTGTATTTATCCCGCCTGATCGTAGAATCCGAATCGGTACAGAAGGACATTGATTCGGAAGGAATCATGAAACTGATAATCGATTGCATGACGGTGATAATGACAGATCAACTGGAAAAGGAAATCCTGAATCTCCGCGCCCGGATTAAGGAGGCCGAGAAATCAAACGAGGACCCGGGCAGCCTGATTCTCAAACTGTCTCAACTTCAGAAAAAACGGCATGATATTCGAAGCCAGGTTCACGAAATTAAACTAAAATAATCTGTGTAAATTATTTTCGATGGTCTGGAAAATGCTTGATATTGTAAGTAAATATCAGCATTAAATACCGGTCAAGATCGAGAGACTCACGTTCTTCGATGTAAGTTTCAGTATAATGTTGATTAATATTATTGTTGTCCTTTAAAAGATCGTATATATACAGACGCAAATCGCCCTGTTGATTCTTGAACAACCTTTTTCCAAAGGATACGTTCCACAATAATGATGTGTTATTAAATGTTGTTGATACCCGATTATAGTTAATGTAATTCAGGTCAGTGTTGAAGACATAGCCCGGCCCAAAATTCCATTCCAGTTTTGCTCTTGAACGCAGATTGAATTGGAGTTTATTGTCCCTGAGCGCCTCAGAATATGCTGTTTTAGATATATATAGGTTATTAGTTATTCGGTAACTGATATTTTTACTGATATTACTATTAATGACAATGTTCATGCCGCTGGAAATTCTCTTAATAAAATATTTGGAATTTTCCAGGTAACCGGGAATTTCATCGTAGCCGGCATTAACGGAAATGGACATATTTGATTTAATGAATTTGATTGGAAAACCGCGCGTTATAAAAAAATAGGTGCTTAGGTAACCGGTCATATTCTCTGGCCTCGTTAGCTGAGCTCCGGGTAGTATTTCTATACCGTCGTAATGAATCGCATCAGCACCGGCAATAATTGTTCTGCTGGCAATATAACTATTACTATACCTGATCACATTCCGTATTGTAAGCGATTTATTCTCTTTTGTATTTCTTGATCTGTATACAAAATTTAGGCTGTGATTTAGCTGTTGATTTAAACCGGCATTTCCGATTCTCAGATTCTCAGGATTATCATCATCTAAAATTTCAACAAGTTGATCCGAACGAGGAATTCGGCTATTAACATCATAATCAAATCTGAGTATATTTGTTTTATTGAATTTATATTCAGTGCGAATGAAAGGAAGCCAATTATGGTATGAGTATTCATTATTGTAATTGGCCGGAATTCTTTGTGTATTCGTCAGAATTGAATTTTCATAGATAAAATGACACCAGATCTTAAAGCGATTAATTGTATTATCATAAAACATGGAAAATGAATTAGTGGTCAGGTCGTAATCCGAATTCCCGGATAGACTGCTGTCAAATTCCGAATAACGGTTCTCTGTATCTGAGAAATGATAGGTGTTTTTTAAGGAGTTATCTTTGTTTCTGGTAACGGCTGTCTTAACTGATACTTTCCCAAGTCTTTCAAGATTTTCCTGAAAAAAGACATTACCTTCTATATAGTGATTACTATTATTGTGTTTTGTGTGATAGTTTGTGTGAATAGTATCAACTAAAGCGTTGTTTTCCAACCGTTGGCTATATTCATTTCTATTTTTATTATCATCACCCGAAATTGAGATACTGATAAAGCGTTTACCCTTAATGAAATCATGCTTATAAGATAAATTTCCCATAAATGAATGTCTTGATAATGCATCGTTTTTCTGAATATTAGTTAAGATAACAGATGTACTGTCAATTAATGTTCTGGATCGTGATACTGTTTGCTGGTTGGTCTTACTAAGAAGAGTGGAGGAATAGAACCGAATTTCATCCCTGTCGGTAATATTATAATTAATAGTCGAAAATAAACGGTGGTTCAACTGATTTTTGTTGTTCTCGTCATTATTAGTATACTCATGATCAGAATCTGTATCGGTTAAAAACTTGCGATAGATACTGTTTCGATTTTCAATATCCGATTGGCTATAGCTATATCCGATATTTATCTTAACTTTTTTATATGTGTTGTTAAAACTGACATTTCCTGAGCGGTTATTGGAGAATCCTTCACGTGAGTATGATAATGTGTTTAATGCACGGGATGCCCAACTATTGTCATCAGAACCAAACGTATTACTGTTTGCTCCCAAATTATTATTGGTCTGAGCATTCATTGCAAATTGCCGTTTCCTTTTTAAGGAATTGATATTAGCACCTAATTGATATACATCATGCTGTCCGTATGCAGAAAGACATTTACCAAACTGACCATTCTTTTTGTCCTTTTTAAGAATAATATTGATCGCTTTTTTAGTATTCCCATCATCGATATTTAGAAATTCCGCTTCCTCACTGCGCTTATTATAAACCTGGATTTTATCGATCATATCTGCGGGGATCGTTTCCAGGGTTAGTGAGGGACCGAAGTTAAAAAACTCGTCCCCGTTTACTAGTGCCTTTTCAATATTTTCGCCGTCAATCTGGAGTTGGCCATCGTTCTCATAAAAGCCCATCATTTTCAGGACCAAATCTTTGGCGCTGGCATGTTGTGAAAGCGCTATGGCTTTGGCATTATATACGACCGTGTCGCCGTTCTGTATCGCCATTGGCAGTCGAGCAACGATTTCAACAGATTCTAGTGGTACTGCTTCCGGTTTCAGATAGATCATGCCCAAATCGATCATTTTTGAATCAAGACGTATTGATTTTCGATATTTTTTATAGCCGATATAACTGATTTCGATGTTGTATTTTCCCATTTTCAAACCGCTGATATGAAACCAACCGGTATTATCGGAAGTGACGATATACACTATGCTGTCCCCTCTGTTTTCAATAAAAACATTGGCATTGATCAGGGGATTACGAGTATCTTCATCAAGAACGAATCCTTTGATACTACAGTTCGATT
The DNA here is from genome assembly GCA_003645845.1 of Fidelibacterota bacterium. Classification (GTDB taxonomy): domain Bacteria; phylum Fidelibacterota; class UBA2242; order UBA2242; family UBA2242; genus B118-G9. Next base: position 2,945 of record QNCV01000210.1, read on the forward strand.
TGGCGCCAAATGCAGTAACTGAAAAGCACAGCATAAGTATCGAAAAATAAAAAGGTCTGGCAATTTGGTACGATTTATCTTTTTCCACACTATTTTACGACAACTAAAGATTTGAATCAAAAAATTCAGATTTGAAAATAAGTAAAATATTCCAATCTATCAACTGCTTTGATCGACAATATAAATGATCATAATTTCCAATTGAAAAATAACAAATGTGATTGCATCAACTAGTTGCATTATTCCCGAATCTTTCGTTATTTACTCATCATGTTTTTCTGAATAAAAAATGGAACAACTGATGCGAAAATCGATTATCTTGATTGCCTGTCTAAGTCTGATTGGCTGCGGTACTGTGAAAAAGTTACTGAAAAAGGATTCGAATGATCCGGAATCAACCCGGAAAATCATTGAGAATATTTCTCCGGTTTCGGCAAATATTCCGATGAAGTCGGATTACACCCGGGTAAAAAGCCCGGTGCATTTTTTACCCTCTTACCGGGATATCGGCGGTCCGCATTTGAAAATAGATTCACTGCGCGCGATTATACCTCTTGATGACGAAACTCTTCGGGAGATTGTGCGGTTCTCTGAACGAAAAGAGCAATCCGGTTTGAACGATTCCGTCGAAGCCGGTGCAATCAAGCGTTATTATGAGATCAATGTTCCCGTCACTGATATCCTTTCCAGGGAGGTTAAAGCCGATAAAGTTGCGGACAAGCCTCATTTCGTTGGATTGTTTGATTCCCACGGAAATCTTTTAAAACTCGAGTACTTCGGAAATTCGTCAATTCCAAAACCGAAGATCGAAAACCTGAAGTCGCTGTATGCCAGCTATTGGAACCTGTTTCTTAACCGTCGAGTAAATTATATTGATGATCATGGCAATCGTCCGGAGCCCCATATCCGGTTTTATTCCGATGCGGGAAAAAATGTTCATCGGGTTGAATATCTGAATGCCGACAAAGAGGTGATTGCAACGGGAGATTACACTTTCGGAATCAAATATCTAATTCTGGAGCAGCGAATCACCATGCCAAAGGGCGGCAAACTGACGGATTTGCATCCCGACTATTTTTACCGGCAATTTGATCGTGTTGAACCGGGCTGGGTTATCAAATGTCTCTATGAAGATAAAGATAAGCTCAGCGATCTGATTGTCATGCAGGATGGCGGGATGATTTTTTATCGCTATCACTTCGATTATAGTGTTGTTCGTGGTGAAACCATTGTCGAAGCCTTTGTCTGGAATTCCCGTGGCAAGATGGCCGGTCGCTATGAACTCTATTTTGACAGCGACGGTAATTTAATCAAGAAGATTCTCATTTCCGACGATCGAAAAATCGCGGAATATTCGCTCTATACCGTGGATGCAAAAAACCTAAAAATGATTGTTGACACCTATGGCTCCACGGGTAAAAACATCAGCAGGATTTACAGAGATTTGTGATTAATTTTAAATTGACATTTACGGCATTGCTGGTTTGTGTCAGCGGAGTGATGATCGGTTGTGCTAAGGATGAGGGTGATACCGAACCACCCGCAGTAGGCATCACGGCACCGGTGGATTCACAGACGGTCAACGGTCGATATACCATCAAATGTACGGCGACGGATAATCGGAGCGTTGTCGCGGTGAAGGTTATTATTGACGGCAAGATGGTGGATGCGTTATTTCAGTCGAATTCCATGTTTCATTATTATTGGAATACCACTGACAGGGAAGATTCAAGCCGGCATTATATCACGGCTCAGGCATTTGATGCTTCCGATAATATCGGACTGGCGGATACGGTTATCTGTTATGTGGACAACCGGGGAATTGCCCCGGTGGCGGTGTTGTTATCGGCTCCGACGAATGTCACAAAGCATTCTATGACGTTAAGCTGGGAGCAGAGTATCGATAAGGATTTTTTGGATTACCGCTTATACCGGAATCAGAATAATGTCTGGGATGGCAGTGAAAAGCTTGTTGTGATTATACGGAATCCGTATCAAACGGTTCATACGGATGACGGTTCCAATGCCGATACCAGTTGGGTGACTCCCTGGGGACTGGACGAAAATAAGACCTATTATTATCGGCTTCAGGTTGCCGAGACGGGTGGATTGTCCATCTACAGTAATGTTGTGTCTGCGGCGA
>QNCV01000211.1 GCA_003645845.1 Fidelibacterota bacterium
CGTGTTAATTGAAAACGGAATTTTACGGGGCTACATGCATGATACGATTTCCGCCAAAGCAATGAAAGCGAAACCAACCGGTAACGGCCGGCGCCAGTCCTATAAATACCCGCCGATTCCCCGCATGACTAATACATATATGACCGGTGGCAACCATGCTCCCGAAGAGATTATCAAATCGGTCAAATACGGTGTTTTTGCAAAACGATTCGGCGGCGGTCAGGTGGATATTACCAAAGGTGATTTCACCTTTGGCGTTTATGAAGCCTATCTGATCGAAAACGGTAAACTTACCGCTCCGCTGAAAGATGTTACCCTGATCGGCAACGGCCCGGAAGTGATGCGCAATGTCACAATGGTAGGCAACGATATGACAATGTCCAACGGTGGCTGGATGTGTGGTAAAAACGGACAGCGCGTGCAGGTAAGTCTCGGAATTCCCACCGTAAAAGTCAAAGAAATTACCGTTGGCGGAACTCAAGTATAGAGGATAATTATGAGTAAATATACATCAATTGCCGAATTTATTATTAAAGAAGCAAAAAGAATGGGTGCGGATCAGGTTGATGTCATGATCGTCAACAGCACCAATGCCAATATTTCGGTTCGTCTCGGTGAAATCGAGGAACTGAAACAATCCAATCCAAAATCCCTCGGTCTCCGGGTATTTAAAAACCAACGCAAGGCGCTTACATATACCAGCGATTTCCGGGAAGATTCAATTCTCAAACTGGTTAAAAAAACAGTCGAAATGGCCTCCGTTACGAGCGAGGACAAATTCAGCGGATTGCCGGAGAAGAGCCAACTCGGTATCGCTAACGTAAAATTACCGCTATACGACCCGAAAATCGCCGAGGTGAGCACGGATAAAAAAATCAAAATGCTGAAGGAAATGGAAAAAATCGGCATGGATAAAAGTCCTCTGATCACCAATTCCGACGGTGCAAACTGGAGCGATTCCCGGACTCATGTTATACTGGCCAACTCGGAAGGCTTTTACGGTGAAGAGGATTACAGCTCCGTCAGCCTGAGTCTCTCCCTTCTGGCGGAGAAAGATGGCGTTAAACAGACCGATTACTGGTACTCCGCCAGCCGCTTCCTTAACCGTCTGGAACCAATTGAAAATATCGCCAATACCGCCGCTGAACGAACCCTGCGAAAGCTGGGTGGCCGCAAACCGAAAACCCAAAGTGTACCGGTGGTATTTGATCCTGTTGTCGGTCGTGATTTTTTAAATATTATTGCCCAAACGGTGACTGGTAATTCGATTTACAAGAAAAATTCCTTTCTCGTTGACAAATTAAATGAAACAATTGCCGTTGCAAACTTAACGATTGTTGATAATGCACTGCTGAAATACGGTCTGGGTTCCCGTCGCTTCGACGACGAGGGTCTGCCAAGCCGGAAAAACGTCGTCATTGACAAAGGTGTATTAAAAACCTATTTATGTGACTGTTACTCTGCCCGGAAGTTGGGTTACGAACCAACCGGTTCGGCCAATCGCGGCGTCAGTTCCAATCCCAGCTCCGGTACATCAAATTTTTACATGGAAAACGGTTCTGTTTCGCCGAAAGAGATCATCGCATCGGTTAAAAACGGGCTGTATCTCACCAGTGTGGACTGGGTCGGCATCAATTATGTCACCGGAGATTATTCCCGCGGAGCTTCCGGCATTTGGATTGAAAACGGTAAGTTGACCTACCCGGTGCAGGAATTCACCATCGCGGGCAATATGCGGGAAATGCTGAAATCCATTACCATGATTGGCAATGATCTGGAGTTTCGCAGCAGCATCGCAGCGCCGACATTTAAAGTCAAAGAGATGACTATCAGCGGCAGTTAAACCGGAGATTTTTAACTTTACAAAACCTCCCATTTGCATAAATCCTCCGGATTGTGTATCATTCTGTGTGAATTTAACGTTAGCAATGCCGGGAGTTTCCTATGATTAATATTGAACCAATTCTTCAGACACTGGGTGAGTGGTTCAAACTGCATGGAATACGCATTCTGTTTATTCTGATCGGAACAATGATCATCCTCCGGCTGTCCAGAGTATTAACCAAACGCATCTTTACTTCAATTCAATTCAAAGATGAAGAACAGATCAAGCGACGGGATACACTCAAATCGGTATTCCATTTCATATTCAAAGTTATCATCATCACCATTGCAAGCATCATCATTCTGAGTGAACTTAACATCAATATCGGACCGATTCTGGCCGGCGCCGGAATTCTGGGATTAGCCATCGGTTTCGGCGCGCAAAGTCTGGTTAAGGATATCATCAGCGGTTTTTTTATTCTATTGGCCGATCAAATCCGAATCGGAGATGTGGTGGAAGTCGCCGGAAAATCCGGATTTGTCGAGGGCCTGAACCTGCGCATGGTGACGCTGCGCGATCTCGCCGGTAACGTCCATTATATTCCCAACGGCGAAATCGGTGTCGTCACCAATATGACCAAAGGATTCTCCCGCTATTTATTTGAAATCGGTGTAGCTTACCGTGAAAATGTAGATGAGGTCATAGAAATTATGCGCGCCGTTGACGAAGATATGCGCAAGGATCCGGATTTCAAGGATGATATCCTGGAACCACTGGAAGTTCTCGGACTGGATAAGTTCGGCGATTCGGCTTTAATCATCAAGGCCCGCACGACAACCAAACCCATCAAACAGTGGCGGATCGGCCGGGAATTCAAGCGCCGGCTCAAGATTAAATTTGATGAAAATAATATTGAAATCCCCTTTCCACATCTCACACTGTATATGGGCAAAGATAAAAATGATCAATCGCCTCCGTTGAATATTCAGATCGAAAAATAAATGGATTCCAAAGAAAAACTGTCTAGCCCCCGGAAAAACACCGGGAAGAAAGGAAATCAGATGCTGGTTCCCACCGTAATTATGGCCGTTATTGCGATCATTTTAGTAATGATTGGTTATTATAAAGGTGACCAAGTGCACCTGATTGGTTTACGGTCAGCCTGGAAGATGACTTATCAGGTGCTGCCGTTGCTGATTTTTGCATTCATTATTGCCGGCATGGTTCAGACTCTGCTGCCTCATGATGTTATTAACCGATGGATTGGTGCGGAGTCCGGTTTTCGCGGAATCCTGATCGGCACGGTCGCCGGCGGGATTACACCGGGAGGCCCCTACGTCAGTCTGCCGATCATCGCCGGCTTGATGAAATCCGGAGCCGGGGTCGGAACGATGGTAGCGTTTCTGACGAGCTGGTCATTATGGGCAATTGCCAGGCTGCCAATGGAGGTTGGAATTTTAGGCTGGAGATTTACATTAATCCGTTTGACATCCACGTTCTTTTTCCCACCGATTGCCGGATTGATTGCTCAAACTTTCTTTGCTAATTTCAATCGGTAATAAATTTACAGAACTTTTACTTTTCATTATGTTTAATGTCCCCTAATTTTTTTTATGAATGGTTTCTAATCAGATTGAGTAACACAGGGTTCAGTTTTGTCTTCTTATAAAAATATCGTGATGGTCATTGCAGACAGTCTGCGCTACGATACTGTCTGGGGCAATAGCCAGCAACTGCTGCCGTTTCTGAATAAACACTCCATGAAGTTTCATCAGGCCTACTCCGCAGGCTGTTGGACACTTCCGGCAACTGCCTCAATATTCACCGGTTTTCTGCCCCACGAACATCAGGCTACAACCCGCACCCGCACCGAACTGCGGAAGGATCGCCCAACGATTGCAGAAAAACTCGCACAACTCGGTTTTAATACAATCCAATTAACCGCTAATACCGTCACAACACACATTTTTAACTTGGATCGCGGCTTTCACCGCACGGAAAAAGCATGGCAGTGGCACGATACCAGTAAAATCCCGTTGCTGAATTTTGTTCTTTTAATGAGCAAACGCCGGATGCGGAAAAAAGTCATGCAGGGGGACTTTATCGGAGGTAAAATGTCCGAAGATATCAAAGCCGGACAGGTCTGGTTTCACAGTTTCTGCAATATGCAACTCAATCGTGCCAGGGAAATTCTCACTCAAAACACGGAAAAAAACAAAAAGACCTTTTTGTTTATCAACCTGATGGAAACCCATTTTCCTTACCATATATCACCGAAATTCAAAGCCCTTTCGAGGACAACATACGCCAAACTATGTGAAATTCGAAGCCTTTTTCATCTTGTCAATCAGACCTGGCTGAGCAGCGGAAAACGCTTCATCCCACCGGAAATGCTGCAGACAATCCGACGCCGCCAGCAACTCGCCTGGAAACGGATCGCCCCGATGATCGATAGTTTTGCTGAGTATCTTTCAGAATATTTCCCGGAGACTCTTTTTATCTTTCTTTCCGACCACGGTGATAATTTTGGTGATGAGAACTGGTGGTACCATTTCAGTAATGTTACTGAAGCCGGAAACAGAGTGCCATTGTTTATTGATGCCGCCGGTGAAATTCAGGGCATAGATATCGACACACCTATTTCTACTCAACAGCTCTATGAGTATATCATTCAATCGGCGGAACTCCCCATTGGGAAGATAGCAATTACCAACTTCCTTAAATTGCCGCCCTGTCTGCAGAGTTTCTGGTACGATATGAAAGGAAAAACCCTTCCTCAGTACCGGCATGACCAGTTTGCCTTCATCCATGAAAATCAACGCTTTATTCACCGCGAAAACCAATGGTATGTCAGCGATACGACCAGCTTCAACAGCGCTACGGCAAAAGACGAAATCATTCAAGGTGACCCGATTCAGGATTTGTCCTATTCAGCCGATCACAGGAAATTCCTGCTTAATACATACAAGGGATTCTCACAATTCAGCCAGAGCATCTGAATCACCCTTAGTAAATTCCTCCAGCGGGAGTCTCTGATGAGACAAATTTCAAATTTCAAATTCCAAATAAAATATCTCAAACAAACATCAGGTATCAAGTTTCAAGTTTCAAGTATCAAGTATCAAGTATCAAGGTATCCACCCGGTGAAGTACATCTTTCTTGGATGTTATTTTTTCCTTATGCTATTGGCAACACATAAGGAGTAAGCACGATGAATTCACCCGAAACACCCCCGACCACTCGCCGGGAACAA
>QNCV01000212.1 GCA_003645845.1 Fidelibacterota bacterium
CCGGCATCCGCAGACGAGGGATATCCACACTTACATTAACCTCAGCCGAATAATCCCTTACTGAATTCATACGGTCGCGGACATTTATCAGAATGTCATCAGGACGATACTGTGGCTCAGCCGGGGCAAGCACAAGTGTCGCACAGAAGAACAAAAATGTCTGTAAAATCCTTTTTCCTCGATAAAGATATCTCATCAGCTGGTAATGTCTTTCCTTGAAAATATCCACAAGCTCACACTGTAAAACACCACTACGTATGCAACAAGCACAGCCGATTTTCGGGCAATTTCACCCCAGGGAATCGGACTGGCAAAGGGTGCAAAAAACACATCGAAGTATGTTGTAAACAGATACGGGCGAATAACATCCAGCGCATCAATCTGAATAACCGAAAGAATATACGAAACCACAAGGACCGCATATGTTCCGATAATCGGTCCGATACCGTTACTGGTTGCCGAAGAGAACAAAAATGACAGTGACGCAACGACCATCTGCACAACAACCGCCAGACAGTAGGCCAATAAAAACCGGAGAAGGGTCTCGTTTTGCGACAAAATCAATATGCCTTTGTCAAAAACTAAAAGGTCTCCGCCGCCGACAATTAGCATACCGGAACCAATACTGATGACTCCCAGAAAGAATACAATTAAAAAAGTATAGAAAAATGTCGCCAAAAACTTTGCCGTCACCACCTGAAAACGGCTGATTGGCCTGGTCAGTAAAATCCTGAAGGTTCCGGCCGCTCCCTCTCCCGCCATGATATCACCGGAGACGAGAACAATAAAAAAGGGAAAGTGCACCCACATAACATTCATCAAATAATAGGAAACTAAAAATCCGTTGACCAGCGTGCCGACCAAAACGACCGAGTCACCCAGCGAACGCAACGCCTGATCCTGAACATCAAACCCGAAACGATGAGTCAGGTACATGATAATCGGAACAAGAATCGTTATCGTAACAAAACCGATATATGTCCGCCAGCGGTTGAAAATCTTTACAACCTCATAAAACCATGCTTTTAGCAATAAAACCATAATTTATCCGTGACGAGTCTTTAACAATGTTAGATAGTAATCTTCCAGAGATGTTCGCGGAATTATTGAAAATACTTTAAAGTGGTTGCGAACCAGGAATTCCGCCAGTGCAGGCCGCTTATCCGCGGGCAAATGCACTTTGATTAAATCCTTTTCCAGGCTAACATCCTTAATCCAGTCCTCTGTTTGCAGATGATTATATGCCCGTTCAGGGTTGTCCACAGAGACCTCGGTAACATAGAAATCCGTTTTGCGCAACAGATCATCGACGGCACCCTGAACAACCAGCGTGCCGTTATCAATAATAGCCATGTGGGTACACACCTGTTCAATCTCATGGAGGAGGTGTGAAGACAATAAAATCGTCATCTCATGTTCCCTGGCAAGCGCAACTATCAATTCCCGGATTTCGTGAATGCCTTCCGGATCAAGCCCGGATGTAGGTTCATCAAGAATTACAAGTTCCGGACGATGAAGCAGGGCCTGAGCAATACCCAACCGCTGTCGCATACCGTGGGAATAATTACGGACATTTTCGTCGGCCCGGTCTCTGAGGTGTACAATGTCGAGAACCTCCTCGATTCGCCGGTCGTCAACTCCACCGCTTAAGGCGCCCAGCATTTTCAGGTTTTTTAACGCCGTCATATACAAATAAAAATCCGGCTTTTCGACCAGAGCGCCTACTCTTGAATAGATATGCTGGCCGGCATCTCGCAGACTCTTCCCCAGAAGCATAAATGTCCCTGTGCTCGGGCGAATCAGTCTCAGAAGCATTCGGATTGTAGTGCTTTTCCCTGCACCGTTGGGACCTAAAAAACCGAAAATCTGTCCTTTTTCGACTGACAGATTGAGGTCTTTCACCGCCCAGCGGTCGCCAAAACGCTTTCCCAGACTATTTGTTTGTATAACCATCATCTGCCCCAAATGCGGGCATCAATTTAATGCCCAAAAGCAGATAAATCAAACAGTGTTTTTTGAAACTTAATGTCGTAATGAGGAAAAATCTATTGGTTTTCTACAACCACAACTGCCGGTCAAGGCTGCGATACTGTATTGCTTCGGCAATATGTTCCGGAAGAATATTGTCACTTCCGGACAGATCGGCAATCGTCAGGGATACTTTCAGGATTCTGTCATAAGCCCTGGCACTCAGACCCAGCTTGGTAATGGCATTCTGGAGAAGTGTTTCACCGACCTTGTCAATTTCACAAAAACGACGAATCATTTTTGTATTCATATCGGCATTCGCATGAATTCCGGGATAGTCTTCAAACCGTATCGTCTGACGTTGGCGGGCTCGTTGTACCCGTTTACGTATAGAATCAGACCGCTCACCGACACTCTTCGTCGACAATTCCGATATCTTTACCGCCGGTACTTCAATATGAATATCGATTCGATCCATTAAGGGACCCGAAATTTTGGACATATATCTCTGAATTTGAACCGGCGTACAAGTGCATTCATTATTGGGATCGGTGCTGTAACCACAGGGACAGGGATTCATCGCGCCGACAAGAATAAAATTGGCCGGATAAGACAAGGACATCTGAGCCCTGCTGATTGTCACAACATTATTCTCCATGGGCTGGCGCAACACTTCAAGAACATTTTTTTTAAATTCGGGCAATTCATCCAGAAACAGAACACCATGATGGCTCAGGCTGACCTCGCCGGGTCTCGGTAGTTTACCGCCTCCCACCAAAGCCGCGTCGGAGATAGTGTGATGGGGAGAACGAAAGGGTCTGGTTGCCACAATACCTTCATCTCCGGGGATTAATCCGGCCACCGAGTGAATCTTGGTGGTTTCCAGGGCCTCATCGAGGGTCAGATTTGGTAAAATTGACGGAAAACGCTTGGCCAGCATGGTCTTGCCGGACCCCGGAGGCCCGATCATGATGATATTGTGCGCACCGGCAGCGGCCACTTCCAGAGCGCGTTTTGCATGCTCCTGTCCCTTAACATCGGAGAAATCCTGTTCATATACCCGTTTCTGCTCAAATAATTCCTCAACGTTTACCTGAATGGAGTCAGGCTGATAATCGCCGTTTAAAAAATCGATTGTCTCCTGCAGCGATGTTACCCCAATTACCGACAACCCTCCGGCAATAGCGGCTTCGCGGGCGTTTTCTTTCGGTAGTATTATTCCCTTGATCGACGGTTCATCGCGAATGGATACCGCAATAGGAAGCGCCCCCCTAATTCCACGTAAACTGCCATCCAGAGACAGCTCTCCGAGAATCACATAATCATTCAGTCGCTTTGCGGAGACTCGTTCGGCTGCACATAAAATACCAATTGATATGGGTAAATCGAAAGCGCTGCCTTCCTTGCGAATATCCGCCGGCGCCAGATTGATGACGATCTTATTGCTGGAAATATAATAACCGGTGTTTTTCACCGCCGACATGACCCGTTCTTTACTTTCTTTCACCGCTCCTTCCGGCAATCCAACCGTGATAAAACGGGGAAGCTGGGAATTACTAAGATTACACTCCACATTTACTATATACGCATCAATACCTAAAACTGCAGCGCTTTTCACAAGTGAAAACATTGCGGACATAAATCTATCCCCTTATTCATCCTTGCAAATATATCTGATTTTCACCTGAGTTACAAAAGTTTTTCACACTCCCAAAACAAACAGCGCCCTATATCAATATGATATGGGTCTATATGCTTTTGATATTTTTTTCGGCGGGAAATTCAGACCTCCCAACAAACTCCCGTCGAAATGTAAAGAGGGTTGGTTGTGGCATAAGATTTGTCCTAATCTCCGGCAGTAAAAAAAGGAGTTGATGTAATGGCTGTAAAAAAAATCAAAAAAATAATCCGCTACCTTACCATCCCACTGATCACCGTTTCTCTGATCCGACCAATCCTGGCTTCCGGGCTGGCCGGTTGGGAAAAAGAAGACGAGCTCGATCTTGGAGAACAGTACAAACAAGCGGCCGGCGAGATGGAAAGCTGGTTTAAAAAGCCGATGGAATTCACAGAATACGATCAGGAAATTCCGGAACCCGATCTGGGTTACTATATTGACAATATTTCATTCAAAGACGCATACGAACTCCACTATGACGGAAATACGGGTGTAATTGTCAGTGGCAGCCGCAGCTGGAACAAACACCCCCTTCTTCAACGGGAAGATATTATAACAAAGATTGACGGAAAAACAATTAAACACAGATCCCATCTTGAAGTCCTTGTCAACGAAATGAATATTGGCGATACGATATCCGTCGAAATTATCCGTAACGGTGAAAAATATAACAAAAAAATTCCCGTATTCAGCAATGAATTGGACTTAGAAGAAAATTTTCCCCGTTTTCCTAAAACCAATAAAAGAAGCCGGGGGCTTGGTGGCGCCGGATACAGACCAATGTACATTGACACCGATCCGGCCGGAATGAATACTCTTTTCGGCACAATGGGATTTGACGAGCTTGCGGATATCAATAATCTGTATCACGGTTTTGATCTGCAGTTTCTTGTCGGGAACGGTTACTTTTTGGGTGGCTATGGCGTCTGGACAGGACAGAAACAAAGCATCAACTACAACATTAATTCCACAGTCCCGGTTTTTCGGAATCTTCAATACACTTCCGGATACGGCGGGATGACTTTGGATAAGCGGTATCGAATATCCGATAAAATAATGTTTTCCACCGGTGTAATGATCGGCGGGGGCAACACCCGGTTTTCAGTTGAACAGATCGAAAACAACATCTACTGGAATCAAATCGACAGCGATACAAGCGGGTCATACAACGACTATTTATGCCTTAAAAAACGATTCGTCTTGTGTCAACCCCGCGTGGCTGTAATGTACCGTGTTCTACCGGTTTTCTGGTTAAAGTTCGAAGTCGGCTACTCACTCAGCTATTCGAAGAACGGCTGGCAACAGATCATTGATGACAACAAACATGATATCGCTGAGCCGGGGAATAATAATTCCCTGGATGGGTTGACCATAAGCATCTCGCCATGGTTTGGTTTCTAATTTTTCTTATATGAAAGGAAATATCATGAA
>QNCV01000213.1 GCA_003645845.1 Fidelibacterota bacterium
GGCTGGGCATAATATTGGATTGTCAGATTCGGGGTCAGTGTCAGATCGGCGCGAAGGATCAAACTGATTGTTTTCTGATTCAGGCTGGACCAGACATATTGAGTCGTTCCATCATCATCTTCTGCCGTTCCAATCCAGGCCCACGTATCTTTCAAATAATTATAAGATACCGAACTGCTGAGTTGGATATTCTGCTTCGGCCGCCAGGTCAGCTGTGGTTGCATTTCTGAACCATGGACATTATCGGCATTCTCAAAGTGCCAAAAATTTAATCCCAGGACAATTTTTTTACGACCGTCGGTATCCACATATCCCCAATAGCTCCGGTTACCCGGCGTTCTCAACATTGGCCCGCCCCTGTTCTGCGAAGGACTGTATCCACCCCAGCTTCGATTTAAACCGAACCCTGTGCCCCAGTTATTATTGAAAGTCATGTGCATATTGATATTCCCGCCAATATTCTTCCGAATTCCGGTAAAAGTCCAACTGTTCCATTGATTAAAATTGATATGAATCGCACGAAAGTGTTTCATGCCATCCCATTTACGGTATTGTACCCAGGTAAAATACATGATATCATCAACCTGTCTTAAAAACCCCAAGTCATTTATTTCCAACCCGGGACTGAAGGCATATCCACCGGTTGCCGCACGAATATTTCCCGTATTTTTTACAAAAATTGCTTTAACTGCATAGCCCGATAAAGAGGTTCTGTGGGGATCATAATTCAGATTTCCATAGCCGGTGCGGTCAACCCGGTTAAAATAGCGTGCCGAACTCTTTTGAGTATTCTGAAGCGCGGTTGTATCGCCCTGTACCTGGCTGAATGCCAGAGACCCGATAAAACTATACTTACGATTGAAAAATTTGTGATCGATATCGATACCGCCGGTATAGGCGGCACGATGCAGATAGTCGATTCCCGTTCCATCAAGCCGGCGGTTAACCGCCGTAAAAATACCTCCAATACTTGTACCACCATCGTTAAAATCCTGCTGAACCCGGGAAAGCCAGTAATTGGTAGCAGGCTCAATGACACCGGAATCACGGGTACCATCTTCATAAAAAACCGTTCCGCTCTCTTCGCAAGTCACGGCTTCCATGATTCCCAGCGACAATCCGTTAGCCGTTTTTCCTGTCAGTTTTGCGGCACCAAGGATATTGACACGTTCAGGATAGTCATAGGTCAACACACTTTTTGAATCATCTTCAGCTACATAACCTTGGGGACTGCGTCCGATTCTGCGGGAATAAAACAGACTGTTATATTGTGCATCACCATCACCGAATCCCAGACTGTAATTCAGAATATTGCCACCCTCTATGAAAAAAGGCCGGTTCTCACGAAAATAGGTCTCGAACTCCGTCAGATTAAAATCGGCAGGGTCGGCCTCAACCTGTCCGAAATCGGGGTTTATCGTAGCATTTAAAGTCAAACCCTTTGGAGTAGTCAGACGAATATCTGCACCCACATTTGACAGAAGGTCGTAATTATCTTCATGAACAGGATTTACCAGATTTTTTGAGATGGCCGCCGATCCGGCAACATAGGGCGCAACATAAAACGGGTTTTTCACCTTGATATTTTTCAGTCCTTTCAGCGTCCCGTATTTCGATACAAACCCCTCTTCCGCACGGGACCAGTATGACCATACGGAAAGCTCATTATTCATACGCGGCAGTTCACGAATAACCTCGAATCCCCATTGCATCTCAGGACTGCTTGTAAATCGCAACTCCCGAAAGGGTATCCGCCACTCTGCTGTCCAGCCCTGATCGTCAATATGAGAATCGCCATCCCAGATCGCGTCCCATTCGTCATCACCGCTTGTATCATCATAGCGTCTGATATCATGCTTTACTCCGGCAGCATTTATACCGAATTCAAATGCCGTACGATTATCATTATAGCTGTCAATAGAGACATACAACCAATCGGATTCGGTATAACTATCGCGACGGGTCAATACCGCAATAATTTTATCTGGTTCGGGATCATAAGCTCTTGCACCGACATAGAGATAATCATTATCATAAAGAACACAAAACTCCGTCCGGTAGGTCTCCGGGGAACCATCATTAGGATCACGTTGAATAAATCCACCTTCCCATTTACCATTTTGCCAGGCATCCTCATCCAGGACTCCGTCAATCGTAATTTTTTTAGAAGTAAACGTTGCTGTCGCCTCTCGGTTCCTGAACAGGTCCAGCTTCTCAGAACTTAATTTTGCCGCTGAAATTACCGGCAAAATAACCATGCATAAAGTAAATATCCGTTTCAAGCACTTACTCCGTTTCAAATTAACATAATTCTGTATATAGACGAGCCGGCAGGTAAAAAAGTTGTCCGGACTCCGTTTTTTTCCTTCATCATAAATAAAAAAATGATAAACTATAATTTGAGAAATTAATGAATGGAAATGGAATGAATACAATCGAGTTGACACTGGGTATTGATATCGGCGGAACAAATACAAAATTTGGTCTTGTAGATAAAAGTGGCAAAGTCTATTTACGGGAAAGTCTGAACACGGAAGCAGACAAACCTGCCGAATTACTGTTTAATCGTATTTTTAAAAAATTGGCGACTGCCCAAAAACAACTTCCCGGCAATATCAGCATCAAAGGTGTCGGCATCGGGGCTCCCAATGCCAATTATTATACCGGCACCATCGAAAGTCCACCCAACCTGAGTTGGCAAAGTGTTGACCTTATCAAATTAGTACGGCGACATTTAGAGCTACCGGTAAGTGTAACAAACGATGCCAATGCCGCAGCTCTGGGTGAAATGAAATTCGGAAACGCCCGAAATTTCAAACATTTTATTGAAATCACCCTCGGAACCGGTGTCGGTAGCGGCATTGTCGTCAATGGCGAAATTCTTTATGGTCACGACGGCTTTGCCGGTGAGATGGGACATGTAATTATTGAAAGAAACGGCCGTCAGTGCGGCTGTGGCCGGCGGGGATGTCTGGAAACCTATGCGTCGGCAACGGGAATCACCCGAACGATGGAGGAAATCCTCTCATCTTCAGCGGAAAACAGCTTGTTGCGAAATCTTCCCGAAAGTGAACTGACCTCAAAAAAAATCTATGAAGCCGCTCTGGATAAGGATCCGCTGGCTTTACAGGCCTTTGAAACCACCGGAAAATATCTGGGGCTGGGTATCGCCGACGCTATTCACTATTTCAGTCCGGAAGCCATAATTCTTTTCGGCGGACTGGCAGCCGCCGGAGAACTGATTTTCGAACCGGTCAGAAGATATACCGAAGCAAACCTGATGAGTTTCTTCCGGAATAAGGTTAAAATCATACCTTCGGGTCTGCCTGCCGGCGACGCCGCAATCCTGGGCGCCAGCGCCCTGATCTGGCACGAAATCAGCTGATTAATCACATATAATGTTGCTTCTTTGCTTAGAATTACATTACTTAATCAACGGCAGAAACGATCATTAAAATGTATCTTAATCGTAAAATCAGCCGGTTATTTAACCTTTTGATGGTTATCATCATCGTCAGTTTTTCGCTTGGAATGATCATGTACAGCGATTCTTTTTCATTCTGGAACTCCCCTTTCAGTGATCTGGGAATTACCGTAGCACCGAACGGAAAATCAAATATCATATCTCTGATCATTTTTGCCGCAGGTATGATTCTGACAGGAATAACGTTTCTGAGAATCGCGATGGAGTTTAAATCGGATAAGGAGATTATCCGTAGTGAGTTAAAAGCATCTCTCAGCACTCTTGGCGGCATCGGCTGTTTCGTTTTTACATTCCCCCATAATATCAACGACAATGTTCACATGATCGGCGCCGCCTGCTTCGTCGCGGCACTCTGGTCAATCGGAACTATTCTTCTGATCGAAACCCGTAAAACAATTAGCAAAAACTTGAATATATTGCTCCAATTAGTACTGCAAATTACGGTTATCGGTTACGCTATTTGTTATTTTGCAGATTTGCCTATAAAAAATATCGCCCAGAAATTTGCCATCATGGGACTCATTATTTCCGTAAAAGGGATCACCAATATGAGTCTGCTTCAAAAGTACAATCAATTGTTGAACTTTGAACAAATAAACCAAACAAATCCCTCTTTGAGAGGGATTTGATGTAAAATTACCGGAATTTCCAAAAAATAATTATACCATCGCACTCCGCAATTTGCGTTTCTGTGATTTAATCTGGCTGCGAATATGGGCTAGCTTGTCATGGTCGCCGGCCGCAATAGCCTCATCACGAACTTTTTTCAGTTCCTTAATTCTATTTTTAATCTTCCTTTTATTAACCCCCACAACTTTATGATGAACATACATGTCAATATTCAGGGCTTTGCAAATTGCCTGAAGCAGATGCTCTTTGTTCATCTGGGTATAACCTTTGACATATTCGCTGTCAATCTCCTTCGCGATTTCCCGCATCTCCGCCACAGTCTTGTGCTTCAGTTCGTTAAATGTGTAGTCCATTTATTGTCCTCCTCACTAATTCACAAATCTATCAACACCTAAATATAGCGATTGAATTATTAATTACAAGATGGAATGAACCTCCCCGGAGCAAGACCAGGGAATTCCTTCGATTCAACCAACATTATGTTGACCGGAATTTTATCGCAGACCGATATTGTTTTTTGGTAATAAAAGAGACCTTTAAATCACCAGAGGAGCATCGGTATCCTTTTGTGAAAGATTAATAAAACTGTCTCTTTGAGTGAAAAAGTTCCGGTAAAAGTCGGGACTCTTCAATATATAAAAAAGAAGCCTGCCATCGGGTAGGCTTCTTTATTTCGGTTTTCAAGAAAATCGGCTTAGCGTTTCTCTTTAATCTTGGCTGCTTTACCCTTGAGATTCCGCAGGTAGTACAGTTTTGCGCGACGGACTTTCCCAACGGAGATTCGTTCAATACTGTTAATCTTCGGTGAATGTAAGGGAAATATTCGTTCCACACCAATACCGTTTGAAATTTTGCGAACGGTAAAAGTTTCGTTTATACCGCCACCGCTCCGGGCAATCACAACACCCTGAAAACGCTGAC
>QNCV01000214.1 GCA_003645845.1 Fidelibacterota bacterium
ATCGGGTGAATAGCATCAAAACCCATGGCCACAAAATCATCCAACAAGGGTTCCTGATTGCCATCTGAATGGAAGAAAAATATTTTTCCGTATTTATGCGCCAGAGCGGCATATTTTTCATACCAGGGAAACAGATATTTACGAATAATATCCGGTGACATAATCAATGATTCTGTGTAGGCTATATCATCGGACAACCAGATTCCCCCAATATGATCAGCCCCGATGACCCGTTCATACATAGCAAACAGAGCGGCGCCCAAACTGTCACAAATATTCCTGATGTATTCGGGATTCTCATACAATCCCATCATGAACGCCTCATACCCGATATTTATCCAGGCGTGTTCATAAATACCCCCCTGGGGCGCAAATATGACTTTCATACCCTTCGGCAACAGCGCCGCCGATTTATCGATATCGCTGTAATCAACGCTGTCAATAAATTCGGCAGTCTTCTCTTGGAAATCCGTCCCCGGGTCCTTCAGCCATCCCTGAAAAAACTCATATCGGGGAGACAGCCGTAAATAATCGTAGCCGGTTTCATGCCAGAATTGAATGTCTTTTTCAAGATTGTAGCCTTCTTTACGGCAATCAAATTCGGAATCATCATCCTGATAATATGCGGCTTTCACTTCCGGATCAATCCATAATTCCGCCAAAGGAAGACGATCAGGCTCGGTGTGGTTAACCGCCTTCAAAAGTCGATTAAAATCGGGTTCATGTTTCATAATATTACCCTCAGTCGTTAGGATTATTCAATGGTTCACGGGTGCCAATTCCAGGCCGGACAAATACCAGCAGTAATTTGCACGGTTTTGTCCCCTGATTGACAACTTTAAAATATTCAGCGGCAGCAGGAACAATCATTGACTCGGCCCAGGCCAGCGGATACTCCCGGCCATTAGCTGTTTTCACATTGACAGACTCACCCTCAACCAGATTCAGCGCATAAGCAATGTCCCCGGTATTCATCTCAAACTCATGGTCAAATTCTACCCGGTGAACCGCCCACCAGTTTTCCTTCTGTTCAGCCAGGAGGTACTTTTTCCAATCGACTGTCTTTTCGATTAATTTCGGCTTGGCAATCAGGTTTTCTTTGACCCACTTGCTTTTCCGCTCGAAACGAATATTTTTCCAGGCTCTTTCGATATTCAAGGGACGGAATTTTCCATTCAAATCCCGGCGCATCCAGTCGTAAATCTTGAATGTAAAGATATAGGTCGTGGCGCTGATTTCCAGAACCAGGTTATCCTTCCCGCTGCCGTGCACCGTTCCGTTGGGGATCAAGAACAGATCATGGGGTTTCGAGGGTTCGCTGTTTACATACCGATCGATATCGACTTCAATTCCCTTTTCCGCTGATTCCGTCACTGCCTGATAAAATTCATCGGGATCGCAATCATCAGTCAATCCGATATATACTTTCGCACCGGGTTTCGCATTGATAATATAGTATGATTCGTCCTGTGTAAATGTCTCACCGAATTCTTTGCGGACGAAATTTGGGCGCGGATGAACCTGTGTGGATAGATTGCCGCCATCGATGGTATCCAGATAATCCAGGCGAATCGGCCATTCATACCGAAATTGCCGGGCGGCCTGTTTTCCAAGAATCAGTTCATTGGCCTGATACATCAGAAAATCAAAGGAAAATTCCAGTCGTTTTCCGTCCTTTTCCAGCACTATCCCGTTTTCAGGGGTAATGATTTCAAAAGAGGTGGAAAGGTTTATTTTATCAGGATGAACACCGAAATGCCCCTGCATATACCGACCGCCCCAGGGGCCGGAGTAATACCACGGCCGAACCCTGAATGCCGATCGGGATACTTCATTTAAATTTTTACGAAAATCTTTACCGGAAATGAAAGTCGGTTCCGCCGGTTTTTGCAGGTCAATCAACAAATCAATTTTATCAATGATGCGCTGTTTATGCCTGTTCAGCGCCGGCCATTCAACAAAATAGGCCCGTTTGTAAAACGGCTCAAAGCCGTCATATTTTTTACTGCCGATATTCTTTATTTTACCCGCTTTTGCATTCACCTGAATCCAATCTTTGGGAATATCGATATACCAGAGTTGGTCCCAAACTTCTATCAGTCCGGCTCCAAGCCCGTAAAATATTGTCAAACTTCCGGCTTTATTACCGCGCAATACCGCCGCCTCGGTCCGCAGTTCCGCAACTTTTCGGGAGTTAAAAAACACTTCGGGACCAAAAGGAAACCGGAATCCGAATATGCGATCGTCTCCTCCCAGAAAGGGCTCGATCCGCTCCAGTATTTGCTCCTCCCCGGCCATGCATTCCGACACATCAATCCAGTCGGGAAAAACATTTCTCTTTTCCAGAGCGCCAGCAAGATTTTGGCGAAATTGTGCCCAGTCGACGCCATGATATCCATCGACTGCCAGAACCCTGAGTCCAAGATTTATTTGTGCTTTAATATTTTTCGCCAATGCCGGAAAACCGACGCCAATTTCTCCGGTATCAATGGAAAATGCCGGATACGGATTGTACAACCCCCGCGGATATTCTTTCAGATCTTTGGGAATGGGTGCAATTAAGGGATCATTGATATCTTTATTCATAAAATTTAGTCTCATCATTGATTGTGAAAGGGATGGAATGCAATACCAAGCGCCGCCGCCCGATTTCCGAGTTCACCGTTCTTTATTTCTACGCTTTTCCTGGGAAATGTCCATGCCATTGAATGGACTTTATCAATTAATTCCGGTAAAATCAAATCCGCCGAATTCATGACACCGCCGCCAAGAACGACAGTCTGCGGACCATAAGCGTGGATGACATTGACAATACCGATTGCCAGATCATCAATAAAGGATCGAAGTGTTTTCCTATATTCGCGATTTCCCTGTCGTATTTCATCGAAAAATTGAATAAGAATATCTTCAAATCCCTGAAGATCCGCATGGGAATTTAAAACCCGTTGAGTCAATGCCGTCGCTGAGCAGTATAATTCCAGACATCCCCGATTTCCGCAGGAGCACACCGGACCGTTCCGATCGATACTGATATGCCCACCCAGCAGACCACCTGCAGGATCGGCGCCTTTATAGGGTTTTCCATCAATAACAAGCGCCGAGCCGATACCTGTGCCCAATGTCATACAGACCATCGGGTTACTGCCCCGTCCTGCACCAAACAGCCATTCGCCCCAGGCATAAGCCCGGGCATCATTATCAACGGCAAAGGGACTTCCCAATTCCCGTGTGAACACATCCCGCAGATTAACATCGGCAAAATACTGGCGTTCCCCAACATCACGGTGCCAGATTCCGGTATCGGGATTCACCAGCCCCTTGGCGGCAAAACCGCCTTTTGTCACATTGCGGTCACCGATAAAGGCTTTTGCCGCGGAAACCAGATTTTCCAGCAAATTGTTCTGGCTCAAATCCGCAAGCGTCAATTGCCGAAAGGCAATCTCCCTGCCATCTTCTTCGAACAAGCCAAACTTGACATTAGTGCCGCCAAAATCAATTCCAAGGCGCATCAGAATACCTTTTATGTTCCAAAATAATATTCGACGGCATCAATCAAATGACGCCGCCAGTTTCCCCATGTATGTCCTTCGTGATATTCTTTATAAACCAGATCATAATTCTTTGCTTCCAGAACGTTTTTCAATCGTCGGGCGGCTTCCAGAAAATCGGTTTCATCTTTCGGTAAGAAATTCGATCCAACCGAGCGCTCATAGGTGCCCACATCAACCCAAAAGCGGACATTTTTCCGTCCGGAATCTTCTATCTCCCGGATGATTTGATCTTTGAAACAGGAATAATAGCCCGACTGACCGTAAGCAATTCCAAACACATCGGGTCGTCTGAAACCGATCGCCACCGAAATCAGACCGCCGTAGGAATCTCCTGCCACCATCCGTTTTTCCGCTGACCTGATCGTCGAATATGTCTCATCGACAAAGGGCACCAGTTCATCACATACATACTTAATATAATCATCATTTAAACCGTACTCCGTCGCCCGGTTCGGCATATCCGGCTTGAAGCGGTTGGGCGGCTGGATAAATACGACGATAATCGGTTCAATTTTTCCATATTTAATTAAAGCATCCAGAACGACCGGTACATGGCAAAATTCAATATAATCCTGTCCGTCCTGCAGATACAACGTCGGGTAGCTTTGATCCTTCGAATAATTCGGTGGTAAATAGATAAAAACATCGTGTGAATATCCCAAGGTTTCCGATTCATGACCATGCCTGATGACCCGTCCGAGATCACTCTTTTTCCCATATTCAAAGGGTTTGAAAAGAGGATGTCGCTGATAATCCGGCATCGCCAATTCCGAAAAGGGTCCGAAGCCGTTAAGCACTTTGTAAGGATTAAGGGGATCGGGAAAAGAAAATCCTTCTTTTGTAATTGAAATCCCGTACTCCAGCCGGGCGTCCGGTTCCAATATAAAACGTTTGTAAAAAAGATCCGTATCGGGGATTTTTTCCATTGGAATAAAATCCGCCCAATAGGTCATATCGCCGTTTATTACGATATTACTGTCGTTTCCCTGGTAAAGCAGTACCACAGTGGAATCGTTTTCAAATATCGGGTAATTGCCCATTCGGCATTTCCGGATCAGTTCATTGGCGGCAATCTGTTTTTCCAGGGGATCGCGCAATGAGTTTATCTGTTTTTCAAAATTAGTGAAAAGCCGGCTATGCACCTTTTGAGATTTTGAACATAACATCAGTCCGCTCCCGATAATTAATAAAATTAGGATGAAACACCATATCGACTTTCTATTCATCGCCAATCTCCTTTATTCCGTTCTTATTAACGACATATCGTTTTCCCTGATGACGCAGATTCACCAACTCTGCCGAGGAATCGAATTCCTGAAAATCCGGTTTGGCATCTACGGAAGTTAAACCTGCATTTACTCCGAAAATGGATTCGATGAACACATTTAAAAAAGCGCCGCCGCCGGAGACAGCCCAATCACACATGAACGGAGTTTCAGGCGGGCACTTAAGCGCACCGCCGTCTTCGGGATCGGCTGCC
>QNCV01000215.1 GCA_003645845.1 Fidelibacterota bacterium
AAAGCCGAACTGACCAGCCAAATATCTTCAAATAATAGATTAAAAACCGGTTTTACCACAGAGTTTACCGATATGCAGGTAATCGATATTGATGACCCCTGGTTAAAAGGAGCCGGTAATAGTTTCGGCGGTTCCTGGGATATATACCGGGTGAAACCCAGAGCCGGTGATTTTTACATTCAGGATAAAATTGTATATGAAGGAATGATAATAAATGTAGGTTTGCGATACGACTATATGATACTGGGCAGGCTTGCAAGCGACATTATTAACAACATGAATGTTTCGCCCCATCTATCGAAAAAGTTTAGGGAAGATTTCAAAAATAACACCTTTAAGATTTTTAATAGACGTGCAAAAGCTCACTTAAGTCCGCGCCTGGGAATATCCCATCCTTTAACCGACAGTGATGTTCTCTTTTTCTCTTATGGGCACTTTTCCCAAAGACCCAATTATGAATATATTTACGCGAGTCTTAATAAAACCAAACTTGGGGCAAGTCCCTTATTGGGAAACCCCGATTTAGATCCCACGACAACCGTTGCCTATGAAATCGGGATCAAACATAAATTCAGTGAGGATCAGGTTATAAATATTACCGCATTTTATAAAGACCTTTTTGATTACGCAACCTCAGAGCGCCTGACGATTAAAGGTGAAAAGACACTAAAAAGACCCTTTATGTATTTTAATATGGATTACGCACGATCAAGGGGAATCGAAGTGTTTATGCAACGCCGTTTTTCACAATATCTGTCTGTCAGGTTAAACGGAACATACTCAATGGTTACGGGAAAAAGCAATTCTCCCAATGAAGCTCTCGAACAAGTCGCAGTGAACAGAGAAAAATCTCTTGATGAATGTTTTATGTATTGGGATGTTCCCTATCGATTCTCTACCGATTTTAGTTTTTACACTCCCACGGATGAAAATATAAAAGTACTATTTATCCCGATGCCGAAAAATTTTGGTATTAATATTCACTGGCAAGTCTCTTCAGGAAGGCGGTATACTCCGATGGTCGACCTGGAACTGGAAAAGTACGATGAAAACCAGTATTCGGCATTATCTGACCCATGGCAATTATGGGATGTTAAAATATCCAAAGGATTTAATGTTAATAACACTAAATTTGATTTATTCTGTGAGATCGAGAATTTGTTCGACGCAAAAATTTCTCAAATAATTAATCCTGTCACCGGTAGAGCCTGGGAACCGGGAGATCCGGTACCGAGGTCCTGGCGTGATGATTTAACGGACCTGCCGCTGGATAATCCTGCGCGTTTTAGAGAACCCCGAAATGTAATGATCGGTATCAAGATAAAGTTTTAGATGATTAAACACATTAAATATTATCTGTTTATACTTATCCTAACTGTCTGTAACTCCGGTGCCGTTTACGCATTTAATTTATATCCCAAATTGGGTCACCGGAGAGCCGGTACATCGGCATTGACATTTTTAAAGATTGGAATCGGAAGCCGTGCTGCTGCCATGGGAGGAGCATTTGTGGGCATTGCCGATGACGCTTCATGTTTATACTGGAATCCCGCCGGGGCGGCGCAGATGAAGCAATCGGAATTTTACTCCTCCAGGATCAATTGGCCTGCCGACATTAAATACGATTTCCTTGGAATTGTATATAAATTATCTGCCAATTATGCACTTGGCTTTAGTGCGGCGTATTTACATACCGATCCTATGGATGTTACCACGGAATACATGCCTCACGGAACGGGTGAACAATTTTATTTCAGCGATTTTTATCTGGCTGCTACGGTGTCGCAAAAGATAACCCGGCAATTCTCATGGGGACTGACTTTGAAATATGTCGAAGAGAGAATCGCCGATGTTTCCAGCCATACACCCATGATTGATATCGGAACATTTTACTGGACCGGTTTTAAATCACTGCGTTTTTCGGTTTCTTTGACCAATTTCGGGTCGGAAGTTCAAATCGATGGAAAATTTGCAAAACCGGTAATTGAAGGCGGTACGATTGATGTTGAGTATAATGGGTTTCCATCGCCCACAATTTTCCGGATCGGGACAGCGATGGAGATAATTGACTTAAGTTACAATAAGTTGACCCTGGCGCTCCAGCTAAATCATCCGATTGATAATGACGAAACATTTTCAATCGGGCTCGAAAATGCACTGGCTGATATTTTATTCTTAAGAACCGGAGTAAATATGAACAATCCGGAGGAAGAATTCAACTTAGGCGCAGGCATTGCATTGCCCGTCGGTAAAAAGGTTATTTCCTTTGATTATTCATATTCAAGTATGGTGCATTTAACAGACGTTCAAAGGTTTACGTTAATATTTAGTTTATGAAAAAAGTTGCTTTAATATCGATATCTGTTTTTATTATTTCTCTATTTGTGTCTAATTGTGTCGGACATATAGAGAAACTTCCGACAATTAGTGAAGTAGAGCAGGGTGATACTTCTTATGTACATCTATTTCCGGATTGGGAAAAGGAGGATTACAATTTTAATACTCCCAAAGACGTTATGGTTGGCGCCGACGGCTATATTTTTGTTGCCGACTCCGGCAATAGCAGGATATTAGTATTGAATCAAGCCGGGCTTGTAGTCACGGAAGATGAATTTGGAAATAACTTTCAGGGGCTGGAAGATATAAATATTCCCGGAAAAGGGGAAATCCAGCCCGTGCAACTGAGCCAGGACAGCAAAATGAATCTTCTGTTCTGCGATGGAAGTAATCAAATATATGCCTGGAATCAACATTACAATAATACCGGGATTCGCTATGTCAGTAAAGAAGTGACTCTTCAGCATACGGAATCCGGTGCTATTATCACAAGTGATCGGATGGATTCTTTGAGCTACTATTTAACCAATGGTTATACTTTAGTCGATGCAAAATTGGATAGCTCTGAAGAACTAATCAATAGTATATTGGCTCCCCACGTAATATTCGACGGCGATGATCCGAAAAACTGGGAATTCGTTGACGATTACGGCGATACCCGAAATTCAAAAATTGTTGATATTGTTGCCTTTGGAAAAGATTACAACAACGGTATTTATGTTTTGGATAAGCGGTATAATAGAATTATCAAACTAAAATATGAGATAAAATACCTTCTGATTATGGAAACTGATGAGGGACAGTCGGTTGCATTTGATTATGAATGCGTTTTTAGTGAAGTTGCCGCAAGTCAGGGCTCAGGCGCCGGCTTTATCATGGACCCGAAGAGCATCACAATCGATTTGAGTGGTAATATTTATTATACACAAACAGGTGGTGTTTACTCTTGTCATGGTATTTCTGCAGGATCTTACAGAACATTATTCAACCCAGGCGAAGACGACCTGTTGGATATAGGCAGATTTCAATGTGCCCGGGATGTGGGAATCGATTCCAGAGGAATAATTTATATCGTGGATAAAGGCAGCAATTATATTCAGACTTTTGACAATGAAGGTAATTTTCTTCGTAATGTTGCTACCACTGATATAATGATTGATACGACATTTCTTGAAACTGTTTATTCCTATGAAATCGATTCTACGGTAATTCCCTATGATACTACTATTGTTGATTCTTCTGTCGTTGAAATCGACACCACAGTTTCATTTCAATTGGCGGAAATACTTAATAAACCGGAAGCAATTGCAATAAATCAGAATATCCTTTATGTTGCTGATACCGGTAATTCCAGAATTGTCCGGTTTCAATATGTTATAATGACCGAACAAAATCTTCAGGATTTGCAGGAATACCGAACCCCCTAGACTTTACCAAAAGACAACCATACTTGAGGTCGGGAACAGTTGGATGTAAAGTGCGAGCATCAAAAATCGGCAAATATTCCGTTACTAAACATATTCTTAATTGCTGCTTTAATTATTGTTCGACTTTAATAAATGCTCAAAAAGTTTCCGATGGATGTTGTTTCCCGGAAGTATCAGTATATTTGCACCATATGACAATGGGTGGTATTATTTTAATAGTTGAAAATCAAAACAAATACAGAATCAGATGGAAATGATATGTTAAAAATGATTCACAAACTCGGTTTATTTTCTATTTCTGTCCTGATGTTCTTCAGCGCCTGTCAGCCGAAGGTTCCATTGCGGCCGGATTGGGCACAGGATTTAATCATTTATGAAGTAGCCACCAAGGGATTTACTTCACCCAATGGTCCTGAGAGTGGAACGTTTCAGTCGCTCAAAGAAAAAATGAAATATCTTGAGGACCTGGGTATAAACGCGATCTGGCTGACCGGCCATTCGCTGTCGGACTCAAGTCACTTCTATGGAATCTGGACGCAATACGCCTGTATCGAACCTGATAAGCTCGACCCGAGTCTGGGAACGGAAGCGGAATTCAAGGCGATGATTGCCGAAGCCCATCGCCGCGGAATTCGTATTTTTCTGGATACCATCGAACACGGCGTAATGAATGACAGCCCCCTGATTGAACAGCACCCCGATTGGTTCAAAGGCGGCTCCTGGGGTATGACGGATTACGACTGGGATGGTAATCATCCCGATCTTGAAGAGTGGTGGATTGAAATGTGGACTAAGGCGGTTCTGGACTGGGGTGTGGATGGCTTCCGCTGTGATTGCGGCCTTCACAGACCTGACCTCTGGCTTGAAATCAAGCGTCGCTGCGCTGCCGCCGGCAAACCGATCTTTATCCTGGGCGAAAGCGGGGTGGAAAATGTAAGCGACGCCTGCCAGCGGGATATTATGCTTTTTAATCAGCGCAGAGGGCGGCTTGACAATCATGCCGTGTTAACAAATCTGAGTTCAGTAAAAGACCTCTTTCATCAGCCTTTTGGACCCGACGATATCGCTTTCAATTGCACCATCTTCTACGAGGATGGAAGTATTGCGACAAACGCAGAGGAAGACGGTACGCTGGACTTGAGTTTTCTCGGATTGGGGGAAGATATGATCGGCTTCTGGGAGCGCGATCCGGATGGCTCGCCGGACTGGGATTGGCTTATCCGTGGTT
>QNCV01000216.1 GCA_003645845.1 Fidelibacterota bacterium
AAGCCAGCTCCATTACGGCATTTTATGTGCTGGTTGTTGAATTTATTATAAAGAAAGACCTTAAAGTAAAAACCGATCTGGTTCGGGTCGTCCGCAATGCTGTGCAGTTAGTGGGCGGAATCATGATCATCCTCAGCGCTTCCATGGGATTGACGGCTTTCTTTATTGACGCTCAGATTCCCCAGACGGCCTTAATGTGGATCAGGAGCATTATATCATCAAAAATCACCTTTTTGTTGCTTCTGAACGTTTTCCTGCTGATTACCGGGGCATTACTGGATATATTCTCAGCCATTATCATCGTCGTTCCACTGATTGTGCCGATTGCAGTCAGTTACGGAGTCAATCCGATTCACCTGGGAATAATCTTTTTGACAAATCTTGAGATCGGTTATCTGACACCGCCGATAGGTCTGAACCTGTTTATTGCCAGTTTCCGCTTTAAAAAATCCATCCTCTATTTTTATAAAGTCAGTCTGCCCTTCCTGCTGATTATGCTGATTGCATTGCTGCTGATTACATACATTCCACAGATCAGCCTGTTTTTGGTGGGATTGTTTTAGAAACCGCAAACTAATTCTCGTCGCTACGCTCTGCGTTGCGACATAACCGGTAAAAGATTGGCTTAAACCTGTCAGGTTTAGTCGGTTAATCTGATCCGGGTTGGCAATATTCCAATAAACCTGACAGGTTTACTGCGCAGTAATATGGCATTAGGTTAAACGTGGCGTAACCAGTGGTGTAAAGAGAAAAAAGAAGACGTTTAAGCAAGAATCGTAAGAATCTTCTTAGCTTTCATGGAGATATTTTCGTTTTCTGAAATGAGACCTTTGACAAAGGAATTCCCATCGTAATCACCACGAACCGCTTCAAAATCAGCGGCAATTACCGCTTCATCCGTGCTGTCGATACCGTATGCAATCATACTGTTCCGGTCGAATTCCTTGGAAGCGTCCTTGAGAATCATATTATTGAATTTTACGCTGGCATTTTCCCAATCGGAAACCAGAGATTTCACCTGATCATTGCTTATATCTTTCAATTCCGTTCCCAATCGGTCTGCAATCAAATGACAGGTCCATTGCCAGCTTTTCTGATCATAGTCTTCATAGGTTTTTTGAAGTTTTTTACTCAGATCATCTGTCGACGAGATATTACCGCTGTTTACGTCGCTGATAAGCTTTTCCAGAGTTGATTCAGAAACCAGCATTCCGGAAATATCTTTCCAATCATCTGCTTGAATCTTCCCTGAAAATAATTTCGATTTAATTTCGTTAAAAGACTTTAAACCATCGATACGTTTCAGCAATTCCTGTCCGATATAGATTTTAATCGCCATTTCATAATACTTCGAACAGGTTCTGAGCATCAGGCGTTTGATATAACATCCTTTGTAGTGGGCATATTCCTGTTTTTTCGCCGTATTTTCAGCAAGGTCTTGTAACAACGCAACAGCTTTGACCATTTTACCGACAGTGTAGGGATTAAACAGGTCGAAATGGATCAAATCATATTTGACAGGATCTTTGCGCCGGTCCCGCGCCGGCCACTTGGCGGAATCACGCCGGGTACCGACAGTAAACAGGTTCATCGCCGGTGTCAGTTGCGGTTTGCCGCCTTCTTCTGTAATGTACGAAAATGGGAAATCCGACGCATCGAAATTAGATGTATGTTTGCCGGTTACAACCGAAAATGCGCCAACCCTCGACGGCCATAACATATAGGAAAATGAGCCGGTTTTGGAGCCTCGTTCAAGTACTCCCTGATGGATTGGGCCCAGTTTGTACATGTGATTGCTCTGGTTGGTTCCGCTGCCGGCATTATAGAAAGAAAACAGTCCGGCAATCAGTAATGTCGATTTATGATGAGTAACTGTATAGGGTCCGCCGAACAGGCTGCAGGCTTCCCCGTGAAATCCTTCGCAATTGGCAAAAAACACCGAATTCTCCGCCGAATACTGCTTTCCGATTTTTACGCCCTGCCCGATAAAACAGCGATCGATTAAGGCGCCGCCATCCACTTTTGAACCCGACAGAATGATGAATTCCTTTGCGATGACCGCATCACCCACAAACACCGGCGCCGCTTTGGTACTTGCAACTGTGCCATCTTCCAAACGAACGACATTATCAATAACAGCATATTCACCAAAGGAAACGTTTCTGATTATACCGCTATTTCGAATTTCCGAATAACTGCCGATATAGCCCTGCCGACTCTTTTTTGATTCAACATAGTCGCCGATCAGTTTTTCGAGTTTGCTGATAAATGTCTTTTCATGACGGTAGTTCACCATCAGATAGGCAATTTGAGACGATAAGTGATCGAATATTGTCAGTGTCCTACCGCCACCCTCGTTCAGCACATCGAGTTCCACGCCATTCCCGAAACCGCTCTCGCCTTCACAGAAAACAGATTGACAGTTTTCTATCGTAACATGATCTGCGATCGTATAATTCGACAACTTCGCAACATTCGTTATCAGGCAATCATTACCGATTTCAACCTTTCCTGCAAAATAAACGTTCCGGATTTTAGCTGAATTAAATGGATCTTTGACACGGATATTTTGCCAGTCCCGAGCGGTACACCCCTGTTTTTTGAGGATAGCTATTTCATTCGAACTTAGATTTCGCAAAGCCATAAAATATCAGCCTTATTGTAATTCGGGAAGATCTGCCAGGGCTTCCCGTTCAATATCTTTGAAATAATTAACCGTACCTACCTTCATTTCCATGGTTGCTTCGTCGTCACAGCAGATGATGCCGTGTTCATGCAGTTGCAGCATGGAAACGGTCCACATGTGATTCACCCCTTCTTCCACGACTTTCTGCAGGGCGCGGGCTTTTTTATAACCGTTTATTATGATTAAAACCTCTCTGGCGCTCATCACAGTTCCGACCCCCACGGTCAGCGCCGTCTTCGGCACTTTGTTGACGTCATTGTCGAAGAAACGGGAATTTGCCAGAATTGTATCATAGGTAAGAGTTTTTATACGGGTTTTCGACGAAAGCGATGAACCCGGCTCATTAAAGGCAATATGCCCGTCGGGACCAATGCCTCCCAGAAAAAGATCAATTCCGCCAACCTTTTTAATTCTCTCTTCATAATCATTACACTCTTTTTCCAGATCCGCTGCATTACCGTCAAGAATGTTGATATTTTCTTTGGGTATGTCGATATACTTGAACAGATTGTCCCACATAAAAAAGTGATAACTTTCCGGGTGATCCTCAGGAATTCCGACATACTCGTCCATATTAAATGTAACGACATTTTTAAATGAGACTTTACCGGCTTTATACAACTTCACAAGTTCTTCATACGCTCCGATGGGTGATGAACCGGTGGGAAGACCCAGAACATAGGGGTTTTCCGGTGTTGGTTGTGCTTTGTTGATTTTGCCGGCAACATAATGAGCTACCCACTTGCTCAAACGATCGTAATCACTATGAATTAATATTCTCATCTCTTCCTCACTTTCAATTATTGATGATTCACCATTATTTTTGCATCGGCAATAAAGCAGCCTTTATCCTTCTCCAGTACAATCAGGGGATTGATATCCATCTCTTTTATTTGGGGGCAGTCAGTTGCCAGTTTTGACAGGCGCTGGATAGCATCGACGATCGCCGAAATATCACTGACAACATTTCCCCGGGCGCCTTTGAGAATTGCCGACGATTTGGTTTCGTTTATCATGTTTTTGGCCGAAAGTTCATCGACCGGTGCGACCCTGAAGCTGACATCTTTGAAAATTTCGACGAAAATGCCACCCAATCCGAACATAATCACAGGTCCGAAGGACGGGTCCCGCTTGACACCAAGAATCACTTCCTGGCCTTTGGAAACCATTTTGGCTACAAGCACGCCTTTAATCCGGGCGTCGGGTAGTTTTCGGCTGACATTTTTAATGATACCATTGTATGCGGATTTTGCCGCTTCGGAATCTTTGATATCAAGAACAACGCCACCGATATCAAATTTATGGACGATATCTTCGGACATGATTTTCATAACCACCGGATAACCAATTTTCTCAGCGTATTTGACAG
Source organism: Fidelibacterota bacterium (assembly GCA_003645845.1). Lineage (GTDB taxonomy): Bacteria > Fidelibacterota > UBA2242 > UBA2242 > UBA2242 > B118-G9. Next base: position 4,056 of record QNCV01000216.1, read on the forward strand.
CATCTTCCTCATTTTCGGCCAAATAACTTTCAAGAACAGGCAATCCGTAAGCCCCAAGAACTTTCAACGCTGTTTCTTCGGTCAAATAATCAACATTTTCCGCAATGGCATCATTCAATACTTTTTGAGCGATTTCCGGCTTCAAATCATCGAAATGTTTTTCCTTCGTCACAACATCATGTTTTTCCCGATTGAATTTATAAACGGTTGCAACCGATTTGCTCATGTTCTCAGGTATTGAATAATGTGGTATTTTGTTCCTCTGCAGAACATCAATACCTTCCTGAACATCGGCTTCCCCCATGAAAGACGCATAGACCGGTTTGTCATAATGGCTGGAGACTTTGGCCACTTCCCGGGCTATCAGATCAATATCCGTCATGGATTGCGGAGTCAGAATAACAAAAACGGCATCAACGGCCGGATCTTTAAAAGCAGCAGAAAGGGCAACATTATAACGGTCCGCCCGGGCGTCACCAATCACATCGACAGGGTTATTGATATTGGCTGTTTTAGGTAAATTCTTTTTCAGTATTTCCGTTGTCTCATCGGAAAATGATGCCAGTTTCAAACCATCATGAATTGCGGCATCCGTGGTTAATACACCCGGGCCACCGGCATTCGTGATGATTGCAATGTTATTCGTTTTCGGCGGCGGCTGATAGGCAAAGGCGATCGCCATATTGAACATTTCATCGATGTTGTTACAGCGGATAATGCCAACCTGTCTGAAAGCAGCGTCACAAATCTCGTCACTGCCGGCCAATGATCCGGTATGGGAAGCGGCGGCTGAAGCGCCTTCACTGGTACGACCGGATTTCAGAATCAGAATCGGTTTTCCGCTTTGTGAGATTACATCCTGAGCAGCTTTCATCAATCCTTTCCCATCGGAAACTTCCTCAAGATACATGA
>QNCV01000217.1 GCA_003645845.1 Fidelibacterota bacterium
ACATCCCAGGAATACTACACCGGAAAGAAATATCCTCAATTGAAAAACCGGGCAATCCCCGGCTACTGGGGACAGATGCCCTTTACTCAATCATCCGAATATATGGGTGTCATTGTCGTCATCCTGGCGATTGCGGGAATCTGGTATTTCCGAAGAGACGGTTTCGTTATCGCATTGTCAATTTTGTTAATGTTTTCAATTTTTCTCGCCTTCGGCAGGCATTTTCCACCACTGTATAAACTGTTTTTCTATTACCTGCCCTACTTCAGTAAGTTTCGGGTTCCCATGATGATTCTGACGCTGATTCAGTTTATACTGATTATACTCAGTCTGTACGGATTAAAAGGTCTTTTAACTGAATTTAATTTCCAAAAATTAAAAAACCTTCTGATCATTTGTGGCGTTTTTATTGTAATCGGATTGATTCCTCTGTTAAATCCGGGTATGCTGGCCTACACATCCGCCAATGATGCCCAATACGCCTCTAATCCCCAGGTATTGGATATGTTAAAATCCGCCCGCATGGAAATGATGGTTCAGGACACGGTCAGGATGATATTCTTAATAGTCGCCTTTGTTGTGATGCTCGGCGCATTTTATTATAAAAAAATCAGCCGGGACCTACTCATTATTGGCACTATTCTGATTATCTCGATTGATATGATTTCGGTCAGCTACCGGTTTATGAAACATGAACGGCTGGTCCGCCCGGATCGTATCGAACAGCAGTATTTCCGGATAACAAAAATCGACCAGATTTTAAAAAAAGACACCGGTTACTATCGCATTTTGGGACTGGGCGGTCTGTTTCAGAGCAATGATCTGGCCTATCGACACCAGATTATCGGCGGATATTCCGCCATTAAGCCCCAGCTTATTCAGGATATTATCGACAATAACCTCTATACTTCAAATACCAAGGAGCCCATTAACTGGAATGTCGTCAATATGCTCAATGGAAAATACATTCTCTCACCGGCTCAATTGACGTATGCCGGCCTGAGCGTCCTGGATGTCGATCAGAAAAAACGGACGATTCTGTATCAGAACAACAATTGTCTGCCGAGAGCTTACTTTGTAGAATCGGTCCAAAGTCTGCCTACCGAAACGGATGTTGTTGCCTACCTGAACAATCCGGATTTCGATCCTGCTAAAATCGCAATTACCTCCGAGACTCTGAAACAAAACACTTTTTCAGCAGAATGTACAGCCGAAATTACTAAATATACGCCCAATCAGATCACGCTGAAGGCATCCTGTCAGGACACTGCATTCATGGTTCTTTCGGAAGCCTATTACCCGGTGGGATGGCTTGCCCGAATCGACAAGGAAACGACCCGCATCTATCAAACCAACCATATCTTGAGAGGAATCATCGTGCCCCCGGGCGACCATCTCGTATCTTTTGAATTTTCTCCCCGCAGTTACTACCGCAGTAAACGGATATCGACTATATTCACATACCTGACCTGGCTGGTTCTGATTGGAAGTATTCTATATAAATACAGAGACCCGATAATGTCTAAAGTAAAACACTCAAAGTAAATTATCATGAAAGCAATAACAGTATGAAATTATCGGTATACTCTCAAACATCCACAATCAAACGCGCCCTGTTTCTGCTGGCAATCATCATGATCATTTCGCTCTTGTGGTATTCTCAACAAATTGTTAACAAACTCCGCGCCGACCTGAATAATCAGATTCGGTTCTATGCAAATGTCTACGCCCGGGCGGCTGTTGAACAATCTAACCAGGATTTCAGTTTTATTTTCGATGAAATCATTCGCAAATCATCGATCCCTATGATTATTTCTGCAGAAATTGATAAAACTCCAACGGCCTGGCGGAATGTCGGTATCGATGATACCGAACTAACTCACGAAGCCCGCCTGAAACTGGAAAAAATTATGTCGGAAATGGACAGCGCTAATGACCCGCTGCCATTAACTTATAATAACTATAATCTGGGCTATATTCATTACGGCGATACGCAGCTGATCCGTCATTTGATTGCTCTGCCATATATTGAGATTTCCGTTGTCGCTCTGTTCATTCTGCTGGGCTATATGGGTTTTCAGGTTATCCGCAGCAGTGAAAAACGCTCAATCTGGGTAGGAATGGCCAAAGAAACGGCGCATCAGCTGGGGACTCCGCTGACCTCTCTGATGGGGTGGATCGAGCTTCTGAAAAACGATCTGCCGGATAATGAAAACATCGCCGAGATGGCCAGAGACATTCAGCGGCTGGAAAAAATCACCAATCGTTTTTCCCGCATCGGTTCCACCCCCGCCCCGGAAAAAGTATCTATCAATCAAACCATCCGGGAAGCCGTTGATTATTACAACCGCCGCTTGCCCCAATTGGGGCCCGGCATCAGTATCGAGTTTGAACCAGAAAATGATTATACCGTAACAATCATCAAAGATCTCTTCGGCTGGGCCATTGAAAACATTATCAAAAACGCCATTGACGCCGTACCCCAAAAAAACGGGAAGATCCAGATTGTTACCGGTCTGAATAAAAACGGCAACTGGCTGACAATTGACACTATTGACAACGGCAAAGGCATCCGATCACAGGACAGGAAAAATATTTTTCGACCCGGTTTCAGCACGAAAAAACGTGGATGGGGATTGGGCCTGAGCCTGACCAGGCGAATCATTACGGAATATCACCAGGGCAAAGTATTCATCGCTGAAAGTATTCCCAATGAAAAAACAGTCATGCGTATTATGTTAAAAAAGGACGGACCAAAATCCTTCTTATCATGAAAAATCGGGATAAACAATTGGTATAAACATCCTATTCATGTAAATTTTCAGGTGCGATTTTTATTAATTTTTGAATTATTATGGAATTATCAGAAATACTAACCCCGCAACTGATCAAATACCCTCTCAGAGTCGGTACAAAAGAAGAAATTATATCACAATTAATTGAACTTCTTGTCGCCAATCATAAATTGACGGAGGCGGATGAGGCCAAAGCGGCTATACTGAAACGCGAAGAACTCATGAGTACCGGCGTTGGCAAGGGTGTTGCTCTGCCCCACGGTAAATATCCACATATCGATGAAGTCCTGATTACTTTCGGCATTTCCAAAGAGGGCATTAACTTTGATGCCATTGACGGTCAGCCGGTGCATATTTTTGTCCTTCTGCTGACCCCGGAAAAATATCCCGACAAACATCTCAAACTGCTCAGTAAATTTTCCCGAATGCTCAATATCGCCGAATGTCGTGAAGAGCTGCTGACCGACAATTCTGCCAAAGAAATCCTCGCCACACTTTTGAAATTCGATAAGGTACTATGATCCAAGTAAATTAAATGGAACATTCTTAATAAAATAACCAGAATAAAGGACCCGACTGTGTATCGTCGTATTAAAGGAACCAAAGATATTCTCCCCGACGAAATCTATCAATGGCAATTCGTAGAAAATATCATCCGGGATCACCTCGAACAAAGTAACTATAAGGAAATCAGAACACCTGTCTTTGAAGTGACCGAACTCTTCGCCCGGGGGATCGGCGAAGATACCGACGTGGTTTCAAAAGAAATGTATACCTTTACCGATAAAAGCGGTACCAGCATTACGCTTCGTCCCGAATTGACTGCGCCGGTTCTCAGAGCCTATATCCAAAACAATCTGCAGCATCTCAATCCGGTGACAAAGCTCTATTATATCGGACCGTTATTCCGCCAGGAGCGCCCCCAGAAGGGCAGGCTCAGGCAATTCAATCAGTTCGGTTTCGAAATCATCGGCTCGGAATATCCGGAAGCCGATGCCGAGGTCATTCAAACGATCTACGCCATGTATCAGGACCTGGGCATAAATGATCTTAAAATCCGCATTAACAGTATCGGCAGCCGGGACAGCCGTCAGCATTATCTGAAAATTTTACGAACAGGGCTGGCAAAGCATATCAGTGATTTCTGTCCCACCTGTCAGCAGCGGTTCGAAAAGAATATCCTGCGGCTGTTTGACTGCAAGGTCGATAGTTGTCAGGCGCTTTTAGACCAGTACGCGCCTTCAATATTGGACCATCTCAGCGGTGAAGACTTCCGGCATTTTGAAGAGGTCCAGGCGCTTCTTAGCGCAGCCGATGTGCCCTATGAAATCGATAAAAAGCTGGTGCGCGGGCTGGATTATTACACCCGGACAACCTTTGAAATTACCAGCACACTGCTGGGCTCGCAGGACGCCGTTTGTGGCGGCGGACGCTATGATCATCTGGCAGAAGACCTGGACGGCCCACCGACTCCCGCCGTGGGAGTCGCTTCCGGTATGGAACGCCTGTTAATGATCCTGAATGAAATTCAGGCCATTCCCCAAAAGGAGACCAACCTGATTTACACCGCCGTATTAGGCGATAACGCCCGCCAGGTGGCGTTTAAACTGGTTGCGCTCCTGCGCTCCCAAGGATATCATGTAGAGATGGATTTTATGCGCCGTTCCCTGAAAGCCCAGATGCGTGACGCCGGTAAAAAACAGGCCAAATGGGTCATTATTATCGGCGAAAATGAAATTGAGCAAGACCTTTTTATTCTGAAAAATATGGCGACCGGCGAACAGCAGGAAGTACGGCTTTCACAGGCCGCAGAACAAATTGCAACCATCATTAAGTAACATCAACAAACTGTTGTTACACCGGTAACTATCCATGTCGCCCCTGCCCTTTCCCGTAGAAGACCGTTATTATCGCTTCAGCCGTTATCTCCGGCAACAGTTCGGAGAACGGGTGTACCGGATTTCTCTGGACGCTGGTTTCACCTGTCCGACCAGAGACGGCCGGATAAGCACCGGCGGTTGCCTGTACTGCAACAACAGCAGCTTTGCGCCCGACCGTTCAAAAAGCCTTCCTTCCATTCAAACTCAACTGCACAAAGGCATCGCAACAGCCCGCAAGCGGCACAAAACCCGCAAATTTCTGGCCTACTTCCAGGCCTATACAAACACCTA
>QNCV01000218.1 GCA_003645845.1 Fidelibacterota bacterium
ATGGAAGTCGATATGTCCGTCTGGACGGATAATGGGAAATTTGATCCTGCGAACGATTCTGTCGATGTCGCCGGCAATTTTAATGATTGGGGCGGTACCCCGATATGGTTAGACGACAGTGATGGAGATACAGTGTACTCAGGCGTAATTTACGGACTTGTTTTCCCTGGTGATAATATTGAGTATAAATTCAGGATCAATGGTTCCTGGAATGATGCCACCTGTGAATTCCCGTCTGGTGGTCCTAATCGTACATTTACCGTTGGAAATCAGGATACTACTTTGTTCCATTACTATAATGACGATTTACCTTCTTCAGGTATTGCCGGTGATGATCTTCTTCCGAAGAAGTATGCTCTTCACCAGAACTATCCGAATCCGTTCAATCCGACAACGACAATCTCATTTGATCTTCCAAAAGCCTCAGATGTAAATCTGACAGTTTATAACCTTATGGGACAACAGGTGATGACTCTGAAAAACGAAAAAATGAACGCCGGATCGTATAAGATCCATGTGGATGCCTCTCAATTATCCAGCGGTGTTTATTTTTACAGAATTCAGGCTGATGGATATGTCAATTATCGCAAAATGACCTTATTGAAATAATAAGGATTCTTTGTTGTAATAAAGGGGCTGAGTTTGTCAGCCCCTTTATTACCTAAATAAATATTTAAGGGAATATGTGAACGATGAAGGCTAATTTTTTGCACAACAAAACCAAATTGGTTATTCAGGCGGCATTATTGGTGTTGATAATTACACTGCTGGTGATCGGTGCGTTTAACAAAGCCCATACGACCGATTTCGAAGCCTATTGTCCCTTTGGGGGAATAATGTCTCTGGGCAGTAAACTCTGGATGGGAACGATGTCCTGTGCCATGAGCGAGAACCAGTTGTTTATGGGAATTATGCTGGTAATCGGCGTTATTCTTTTCGGTAAACTGTTTTGCGGCTACCTGTGCCCGATTGGAACGGTTACGGAATGGCTGAACAAACTTTTTGCCCGGTTCAATATTTCTATTGTCCTGAAAGGTAAAGTGGATCGCATTCTGCGTCTCGGCAAATATGTCTTATTGTTTTTTACAGCGTATTTTACGATTACATCGAGCGAGCTGTGGTGTAAGAAATTTGACCCGTACTTTGCCAGTGTCACCGGGTTCGGAACCGACACGGTGCTCTGGGCCGGTATTCTGACAATATTAGTCGTTGTTGTCGGGTCAGTGTTTATCCGTTTTTTCTGGTGTAAATATGTCTGTCCGCTGTCAGCGCTGAGTAACATTTTTACAAATATCTTGATTTCTGCTCCCATTGTTATTATTTATCTGATCATCCGTCTGATCGGTTGGGATATGCATATCATCTGGCTGATTCTGGCGCTCTGTCTTTCGGGAGCAATAACCGAGATATTCCGGTATAAATTTTATTCAATTCCCTTACTTCGGGTAACCGTGAATCACGATCATTGTACCTCCTGTGGGCTCTGTGCCAAGGCATGTCCCCAGGGAATTGATGTTTATGAATATGATAAAGTTACCCACCCCGACTGTACGCTCTGCATGGATTGTGTGAAAGAGTGCGATGAGGATGAGAGTATCGGTTTGAATCAATCGAAAAAAACCTGGATACCGCCAGTGATTCTGGGTGGACTGATAATACTGGGAGTTATCCTGGCCAATAATTTTTCCTTTAAAACACTTACGGAACGCTGGGGCAATTATGAAACACTGCAGAATGTCAAATCAATTGAACTGAAAGACATGCGTTCGGTCAAGTGTTATGGCAGTTCCAAATCACTTTACTTGAAACTGAGACGAATTCCCGGGATTGTCGGAGTTGATACCTGGGCGAGTGATCACCGGGTTCATATTTTTTATAATGCCGATAAACTGTCTGATATTGATGTAAAAAAAGCGGTATTTACACCCAGCAAGTACATCCTTCAGAAATTTGGTGACACACCGTCTGATCTGCTTGAAATTTTCGAAATTCCGGTCAACGGACTCTGGGATGTCTATGATAATTACGATCTGGTGCGGATGCTGATGAAAAATCCGGATATTGTCGGTCTGAAAACAGATTTTGGTGAACCCGTGTTGGCGGAAATATATGTTGTCAAAGGATCGGTAACTCCGGCCGAGCTCATTGATATAATCGAGCAAAAATCCTATACCAGGATAATCAAGGGCGAAGAAGTCGAGGTCAAAGTTGATTTCAGTTGTGAAGGCAAGGGCCGGAAACTTGGTGAAATCAACTACCCTGATTTTCGGAAAGATTTCTTTGCCGCATATAACCAGGAATTTAATAATTATCAGAACTATAATCTTGCCGATTTGAAAGTGCTGGAGATTGATTTTCCGGACGCCGAGAGTACCCTGGCGCGTCGCGAGTTGCGGTATTTTACCAGTCATGTGTCCGAGTACGATGGTGTTGTCAGACTACAGACAGTATTCACAGACCGACCGGTGTTAAGGATTTATTTTGATCCCAAACAGGTCAGCGCTGAACAGGTTGAAGCAAAACTGACCTCTCCAAAGTTGAAAGTGTTTCAGTCAAATGGCGACATTATCGAGAGAGATAATGTGCTGAAATTTGCCGGTGAAGTGCGAATTAATAACGCTCAATGACCCGAATTTTTGAATGGATGAGTCGCGTTTGAAAAAGTATCTGCTCTTTGCCGTGCTTCTTATCAGCTCAATGCTGCTGAATGCCGAATCCCGTTCGGTTTTCAAAGGATTTGTCCGGGATGAAAACGGTGAAGCACTGATGGGTGCCAATGTTCTGATTAAAGAACTCTATATTGGCACCGCCACGACCGTAGACGGTTCATTCTTAATCAAGCTGAAGCCAGGCAATTACACGGTTGAAATCACTTTTATCGGGTTTCAGGCTATTACGGATAGCATTCATATCGATGCCGGTGAAACGCTAAGCCGCAATTATCGAATGGGAATAGAGTATTTCCGGATTGGCGGAATTGTCGTTGTTGCCGACAATAAATTGATGCCGTCATCTCCGGAGACGAAAACAAAGATTCTGTCCGGCGAAATCGAACATCTGCAGGCCAGCAGCCTCAGCGATGTGATGAAACTGGTGCCGGGCCAGCGTTTTGAGAATCCCGGCCTACAGGATAAAAAACAGGTCTCAATCCGGGTCAGTTCTACGGATACCGATGCCGATCGAAATGCCCTGTTTGGAACCCAGGTTGTGATTGATAATATTCCACTATCCAATAATGCCAATATGCAGCTCGATACGAAAGTAAATACCGGTACGATTGACCGTACAACGGAAAATTCCGGGGTGGACCTGCGGCAGATACCGGCGGATAATATTGCAGAGGTCGAAGTCATACGGGGGATACCATCGGCAAAATACGGCGATTTGACGTCGGGAATTATCAGGGTGAAAACCAAGGCTAAGCGAAAGGATCACCGGTTTAAATACAAATACAACTTGCAGAATAAGGAACTAAATATTGGCGGCGGATTTCAGGTCTTTGGGCAGTATCTGACTTATAATGTCAACTGGGCAAACAGTATTAGAGACATCCGCATCGATGATTACGACTATACCCGTGTCTCCGGCCAACTTTCTCATGATGTTTACCTGTTTAAAAATCTGTACCTGATGAAGAACCGCTTTTACATTACCCGTACTTTTGATGAACAGGGGTTGCGGGAGGGTGATCTGTATCAGACCGAAATGTATAATCGGGACTACGTTATCCGGTACAATCATAACAGTCAGTTCATATTATCAACTAATCAGCGTCTGGATTTGAATTATTCCTACAATGTCAACCGCCAGAATTCCTTTGTGAGAAAATTGGTTGCCGGCGATAACACCTATATCTCTGACCGGCTGACGGAAGGAACCCAGGAAGGATTTTACGTCCAGAATTACATTGGTGAAATGTGGGTGAAAGGGCGAGCCTATAATCATTTTGCCAACCTGGAATATAATAATCAGATGACCTTGTTGGATCAGGGACATAAAATTGTCGCAGGTCTCAGCTACCGCCTGGAGGGTAATAACGGTCCCGGCCGGATTTTTGATCCGATGACACCACCGAGTATCAATTCGCTGTTTCGTGATCGACCACGCCGCTATGATGACATTCCGGAACTGAAAATCGCCAGTCTGTATCTGGAAGACCAGATCAGCGGGCGGCTGGGTGTCGATTATCAGATAAATTTGGGAACCCGGATCGAACAGTATGGCTCCGGCGGTGGATTTTTGCCTGATAATCACGGACTGTTTGTAAACCCACGGTTCAACTTTGTCCTGAAATTCAGTGAAAATCTGCAATGGCGTACCGGTTATGGAACGACATCCAAAGCGCCGTCGTTGAGTATGCTTTATCCCAATAACATTTACCTGGATGTTGATGATATCAACGAATTTTATTCGCCGGATTCAAACCGGGTGGTTGTATCCACATATATCTATGACTGTTCCAATCCGGACCTGCGAGGTTCCCAACAGATTAAACGGGAAAGTAGCCTGGATTTGAAGGTTGGCGATTTAGGTTTTACCCTTACGGGATACAGTAATTCCTATTTCAACGGATTTGCGTCGACCGACATTCACTCAATCTTTCAATATAAGTACGATTATCCCAACTGGCCGGATTTGTCCAACAAGGTCATGTATGATTCGGTGTATACAATATATTCGACCTTTTCAAATTCACAAACCAGCCGCAGCCAGGGCGTTGAATTGTCCGTACAGACAGCCCCTTTTTCACCGCTGGATATTCGTCTGAGAGTCGAAGCGGCTTATAATTTTACGAGAAGTGAAAAAAAAGATTATGATTATGCATCGGTGTATCGTTATGACAACAATCTGAATAAATATATTTTACCCTTCTGGAACATTGTCAATCTCCAGTCGGATAACCTGCTGATTAATTATCGGGCTGAATTTAAAATTAAGGACCTTGG
>QNCV01000219.1 GCA_003645845.1 Fidelibacterota bacterium
CTTTGATAGAACCCGAGGGATTAAAGCCCTCCAGCTTGGCGTAAATCGCTGCCCGGGGATTGGGGTTGAGCGTATTGATCTGAACCATCCGGGTTCGTCCAATCGTCTGGAGGATATTTCGATATATCATTTTTCTTTCCCATCCTTTTTTACCATGCGGTCAAAGTATAATCATTACGAAGGTTTAGTACAATGATTAATGACGAAAAATAGGAAATCTCATCCACCGCTGATCCATAGTCACTATAAAAAATGAATGTGACAACTCTCACATCCCGCCAGACCATTTTCCGGTATTGACAACTTTTCCGGATGATGATCATCTGAATGGCAACTCTCTGCGCTACTTTTTTTCGAAAATGTCTTTCGTTTGTTGTAACTTTGCCAACCCTTTGAATGGAATTTTGATGAACTGGAAAAAACTGCAAACCTCTATTTTTTTGATCTGCCTTCTGCCGGTGGTTTCTGCATCCGCCGGAGAGACAGGACAGATTTCCGGCTATCTGCGCAATTCCGCCACCGGAGAGCCGATCATGTATGCCAATGTCGTTCTGACCGGGACATATCTCGGCGCTGCATCCGATGTGCACGGATATTATGTCATTCTGAATGTCCCGGCAGGTGAATATACGATAAAAGCCATGATGATGGGCTACGATTCTTTTGAAAAGACGATTACCCTGAGTGCCGGCGAGGACCTACGTCTGGATATGGAATTGAGCATTAAAGCGATTCAGGGCGAGGCGGTGGAAGTCACCGCGGAACGCACCCGCTTTGAAGAAAAAGTCGAAATCAGCCGGATGAATATTTCCATGAAGGAGATTGTCAATACGCCGGCAATGATTGAAGCGGACCTGTTCCGGACCTTGCAGATGACCCCCAGTGTAACTGCTAAAAATGATTTTTCCTCTGCGCTGATTGTCCGTGGCGGCGGCTCCGACGAAAACCTGATTCTCCTCGATGGAATAGAGGTTTACAATCCCTATCATCTCGGCGGTGTTTTTTCAACATTCAATGCGGAAGCCATTGCCGATGCGGAATTTCTGGCCGGCGGTTATTCCGCCAAATACGGAAACCGGAACTCCGCCGTTCTGGATATTACTTCACGGGAAGGGAATTCGAGACGGAAATTACTTTTTAACAGCGATAATTTCGACCTGGGAGGACTGAAAGCCGAAATCAGTCTGCTCAGCAGCAAAGTTCTGGCGGAAGGCCCGCACAAACGGGGAACCTGGATGTTTGCGGCGCGGCGTACATATTACGATCAACTGGCAAAGCTCTACTATCGCTCGAAGGATGGAGAAGATCCGCCGGCATCATACTATTTCTGGGATTCTCACTGGAAAGTGTTTTTTGATTTGAATGAACGCAATCGTCTGACGGTTGCCGGCTATTATGGCCGCGATTATCTCTATTTTGACTATGAAGATGAAGAAGCGGGCTTCAATCTCAATATGGATTGGGGCAATTATACCACCAGCGCTCAGTTGCGTTCCGTTCCGTCTTCAAAATTTCACTCCCTGTTTTCCGTCGCCCGAACCGTTTATGATTGGGATTTCGGTCTTTCATTTACTGAAATAGATTCCTCTGTGGGAAAAATAACGACCAATATCTCTGAAAAAGTCGATCTGCAGGACTGGACTGTGAAGGAACAACTGAATTGGTTTGTCTCCAATGGCCACACCCTGACGACGGGTTTTGAATTTAAGATTCTGCAGATGGATATTAACCAGGAAATCGCCAATATTGATTTTCTGGACAGATCCCAGAGTCCGTTTATTCTTTCGGCCTATTTGCAGGATAAATGGAAAGTTTCAAACCTGTTAAATATTCAGCCCGGATTCAGAATCAGCAAGTATGAATTGCATAACAAGTTATATTTTGAACCGCGTTTGGGTTTTAAGTACCTGCTGACTGAAAATTTGGCGCTCAAAGGCAGCTGGGGAATCTACAAACAGTACATTTTTACCAATACCAGCGACGAAGAGATTATCAATTTTGTGGATTTCTGGCTGCCGGTGCCGAAGGAATTCGGCGCCCAATCCTGTCAGCATTTTATAACCGGAGTCGAGCAGCGCTTTGCCAATAACATCTTTGCCAGTTTCGAAGCCTATTATAAACCCTATGATACTATGCTGGAAGTAAATCCGAATAACGATCCGGCTACCGATGAGGACGATTATGTGGCCGGAACGGGAAAAGCCTGGGGGGTGGAAATATTACTGAAGAAAACCCAGGGGAAATTCAGCGGCTGGCTGGGATACAGTTACAGCCGGATCCGGAAAGAAATCGATTTCAACAGCGACGGCAAACTGTCAAAAGATGAGGGTGAGATTTACTATACTCATAATGATATTCCCCACTCCTTTAACGCCGTGATGAGTTATAAACTAAGTGAGAAAAGGACGGTTGGCATGACGATTTCCTACAGCAGCGGCCAACCCTTTACAGTCAATGAAGGCATGGTTTATGCCGGAACCGATTTCGCCAGCCCGATTTATCCTTACTCCGGGCTTCGGAATATTCCCGGTGAGAAAAACGCCGCCCGCTATCCCGCATATTTCAGAATCGATCTGAACTATGCCCGCTCATTCCGGATGTTTGGATTTGACGGTAAATTCAAATTCCAGATAATCAATGCCACCAATCATTTCAATGTCCTTTTTGCTCAGACAGTGCCAAACACGAACCCGACGAAAATTACGGCATTCAGCATGTTCCCGATCATTCCGTCCTTTGGTCTGGAATTTCAATTATAGTGTTCAGGAGAATAAAAATGAATACAATGAAAAAAATAGAGATCAGATTGAGCCTGATAGGATTAATCCTGGGACTCGCAGCCGGCTGTGATAAAGAGATGCTGTTGACGGATTTTACCGATTATGAATTCGATTACCAACCGGAAATCTGTATCGAGGCGATTTTAAATCCCGAGTGTCCGGAGCAAACTGTCGTCAGAATCGATTATTCAATGTCAGTGACCGATACGACTATTTTCAATAACCGGGATGATGACAATGACTGGACCGGATTTGAAGACCTGAATGGGAATGGTGAATGGGACGAAAACGAACCGCTGAACGATGATCTCGGAGAAGACGGCATGTCGAGCGTCGATAATGATTTTATAGATCGTGATGACGGGGAGGGGGACGGTCTGCCGACACCCGGTGAACCTCATATCGATGAGATTGACGAGATAGTTTCGCAATTGCACGATTCCACTTTTACCGTTGAACTGTATAAAACGTCCGCCAATACAAAAGTTGCCGATTTTACATGGCAGTCCCGGGCGGATTCCATGGAACTCATCATCAATGACGATACCGAGCTCAAAGAAGTGATCCGGTATGGCGGATATAAGTTGACGACTTTGTATGAACCAATTGATTACGATGAAAAATATGAATTTCGGATCACGAAAGGCGAAAAGGAAATCACCGGAGTGTTTCAACCGAAAGCGCCGGTCGAGTATCTTACAGATTTTTTCATTATGGATAATGATACATTGATTGCCACGGAATCGGATTCACTGGCTCCGATATGGACAACCGGTGCTGACCCGATTGTTTACTGGGTCAAGGTGGAACGCATCTGGTCAGCGGACTCCATTGAAATCGTTACAGACCATCCGTCAGCGCCAATCAATCTTCAGGATGGAATTTATATTGGAGCCGAATTCACCACAATGTATTTTCCCGGTCTTTACCGCATGACGGTCTATGTCCCCAGCTATAATTACGGTCAGTATGTCTATTCATCGCTGCCGATTACCGACTCCAGCATCAGTAACTGGCGGGATGAAAACGGCGATGTGGTTTTGGGTTGTGCCGGCTCCATGGCGCCGAAATCCATCTATGTCAGGATTGATAAAGAGGTGGAGAAACTCAATTGATTTCGTAGCTTGCTTTCAATTGAGTACATCGCCCCGCATAGCGTATGACCATGGGAAGTGGGGTCTGCAGGTGATAAACCGATCGAATATTTTTGTTTTTTCGATCAATTTGTCGGAATCAAATACTTTTTCCTGTTCAATTTTGATCAGTCCGAAATAATACATAAACCGGTCAAAAGTTCTGAGTGAATAGCATCTTGAGACATGCCGTTCAATCGTTTCATAGCGGGGTTCCCGGATGTACATGATCAGCTTTGGGAATGCCTTGAAATATTTTTCCGAATAAAAGGTATCAATGCGCTTTTTGTCGCCGTATTTGCTAAGAAGGACTAAGGAAAATCCAAAACCCACTTGCCCGATTCTATCATCACCAAAGCCGTCTAAATAGGCCCAGTTGAATTTCGTACAATAGACTTTTAAAAGATGTTTCAGTAAACTGAAATTATCCGTAGTGATTTTTTCACCCTTTTTGGTCATGCTCAATTTATTATATCTTTTTTTAACAATTCCGGAAATTTCACCCAGAATTCTTCCGAGATGAACAGATTTGACATCTATTTCACGGAGCGCTTTTCGACGCCGGTATTCTACGAACCCTTCTCTCAGAAATCCCTGATGATAGACTTCCGCAACAACTCTGGTCGGAAGGAAACCTCTATTCGTCAACTTTAACTCACCGGCCTCCGCAATCAGGTCTGTTATATACCTGACCAGGTTCAAGATCGGTATCTCCGCATAATCATCGGCATTCAATTTCTGTAATTGGATCGGGCTGTCTTCCCCAAAGGCGTCATAGAGCAGTGAATGCATTTCCATTGGAGAATACCCTTCAAAATCGTCAATTGATCGATAATTCTGCTCCTGCATCAGATTGTCATATTGGTTTTGCATTTCTTCCATTTCCTATTTGTCGTAATCAATCAGCACGAATCTTGCTTAATCCCTGTTGTTTTCAAACGGGTCAATTTTAGTTTTTGCTATTTCATGCGAAAAATGTCAATAAACTCTTTATCTATTTTATCTTCAACAACATTTTCTTTGGTCAAAACA
>QNCV01000220.1 GCA_003645845.1 Fidelibacterota bacterium
ATAATATTTACAGTGCGACATAAGGAAAACGCCAACCACCACCAAGATACCCTAAAGTCAAAAACTGAGGGCTGCGGTGACTTATGTTCTTGATTTTACATTCTATAGAAGATTCATTAGGAGCCCTATCATTTCATGGACGTGATATAGTAACATTTTATTATCCGATTGTCAAGACCAAGCGGAAAACTCACGATATGGCAATTCCCAATGTCACTTGTCTTTACTCTTAAATCAGCCCGATTAAACCTGCAGGTTTACGGCATGACTTTTTGACTCTCGCTACAGTGCTTCACATCTACACTACGGTTCGCCGTGTTTGTGAATTATCCGCCTTTTTCATTGCCGCCCGCTGTAATACCGCTTCGTGAATATGATGCCGCTGAACTAACCACATCAACGAAAACACAGACCGGTCTTTCGCAGGGAAATGGATTCCGGTAACGGAGATTTGAAACCATTTTAAAAATATGGAATCTAAGGTCGTAAAACAGGAGTATGGAAATGAAAAAAAATATGTTTTTTGTCCTGCTAGTTTTCGTATTGATATTCCGCATCGGTTTAACTGCCGGGCAGTCCTGGTTCGGATATAACGAGGGAATCGAGCATCTGAAGGATTCGGATAAACATCTAATAATTGACTTTTATGCCGATTGGTGTCACTGGTGCAAAGTCATGGAAAAAGAGACTTTCTCAGATCCGGAAGTTGAGAAATATCTGTTTGAGAATTTTATTCCAATCAGATTAAATGCCGAGAATACGACGGAGACAATCAGTTTTCATGGGCAGCAAATGACTCCCCGTCAGCTCACATCGGCATTTCAGATCAGAGGATTTCCATCGTTGGCATTTCTGACTCCTGACATGGAAATCATTACGGTTATTCCCGGATATATTAAAAAAGACATGTTCCTTAATATTTTGCGCTATATGGAACACGAATGTTATAAGTCCCAGACGACTTTTGAGGAGTTTCTGGAGAAGGGGTGCGATAACCGAATCAAAGAGTAGATATCCGTAATATTACGATATATTATTACATCTTATTCGGCTAAGATTTTCCCCATGGCTTTTTTTCCGGCCGGTGTTCGGGGATATATTGATCCCCGATTTTGTATTCATTCCATTATATCGTCAATCCAGGTATTGGCATTCTGACAATAAACAGAGGCACCGGGAGAGTACATTTGAATTTTTGGACTTATAAATAATCTTGGTTGCAATGGAATAAGGATATGAAAAAATATTTTAAATGATAACAACCCAAACAATTCTTTGGCATCAACTGGTGTATAGGCTAATTTATGTAGGTGATTGAATTGAAAAGTTGGAGAATACTATGGCTGAATATGATTATGATCTGATTGTTTTAGGCGCAGGCCCGGGTGGTTATGTTGCGGCAATCCGGGCTGCCCAATTGGGCATAAAAACTGCTGTCATCGAAAAAGACAAACCCGGCGGGGTCTGCCTGAACTGGGGTTGTATCCCCTCGAAATCGCTGATCAGCCAGGCACAGAAATTTTCTTATCTGGGCGATTTGAAGAAAATGGGCGTGGAATTTAATACCGATCACTTTGATTATGCCAGTGTATATAAAAAATCCCGCCTTGCCGCAATGAAATTGTCAAAGGGTGTGGAATTTCTCCTTAGAAAGAATAACATTGATTTGATTTGGGGAACCGGAAAAATCACAGGGGAAAATGAGGTTGCGGTGGATTCAAATAAAACAGTTACGGCGAAATATATATTAATCGCAACCGGTTCGAGGCCTCGAGTGATTAAAGGTTTCGAGTTTAATGAAAAAGATATTCTTTCATCCACTGGGGCATTGAGTCTGGAAACTTTGCCGAAAAGTATCATGATTCTGGGAGCCGGCGCTATCGGGGTTGAATTTGCCTATATTCTGAATTCCTTCGGGGTGGAGGTTCATCTGGTAGAGATGATGGACCAGATACTGCCGCTGGAAGACGCCGATGCAGCCGCCGTTGTCGAAAAATCCTTTAAACGTAAAAAAATCAGGCTCTACACATCCACAATAGTGGAACGCTATGAAAAAACCGGTGATGACTATACCGTCTATCTGAAAGAAGGGGATACGGAAAAAACCATTTCTGTGGAAAAAATCCTGGTGGCCGTCGGAAGAACGCCGAACTCCCGGGATATTGGTCTGGAGGAATTGGGCATTCAGACGGAAAAGGGTTTTGTTACGGTGGGTGATTATTATCAGACAAGTGTTCCTTCGGTGTTTGCCATTGGGGACGTCATCAATACTCCGCTTCTGGCGCATGTGGCCTCGAAAGAGGGTGAAATTGCGGTGGAATTTATGGCTGGTCATCGGCCGGAAAAAAGGGTTGATCCGATGCTGATACCCGGAGCGACCTACTGTGAACCCCAACTGGCCGGTTTCGGTCTGACAGAGAAAAAAGCCATTGAACAGGGAATAGAATTTGAAACCTACGCATTTCCCTATCGGGGTGTGGGGAAAGCTGTTGCCGTTGATGAATCCGAGGGATTAATTAAGATTTTGTATCGTCGGGATACGAAGGAGATACTGGGAGCTCATATCGCCGGGAAAGACGCCACGGAACTGATTCACGAAATTATGCTTGCAAAAAAAGCAAAACTGCTGCCGAAGGATATCGCCACAACCATTCATGCGCATCCCACACTTTCCGAAGGGGTGATGGAAGCCGCCCGGGGTGTTGAAGGGTGGGCGATTCACGTTTGAGAAAAGGATTGTCTGACAGGGAGTTACGGAGTATTTTAGCAATGCTCCCATATTGATCATGTTGATTTTCATTTAACGGACAAAACACCGATTGAGAATTTGGTAACTTCATTGTATATTTGAGTGATAGGTAATCTTGTGAGGAAATTGTGAATATATTAGTTACTGGAGGGGCGGGGTATATCGGTAGCCATACCTGCGTCCAATTACTGGAAAAGGGTATGGAATTGGTTGTTGTTGACAATCTGTCGAACAGCAGCCAGGAATCGTTAAAACGTGTCGAAGAGATCACCGGGCGGAAAGTTATTTTTCACAAAATTGATCTTTTGGAGCGTGATTGGCTGGAGGCGCTTTTCAGGGATTATGAATTTGATGCCGTGATTCATTTTGCCGGTTTGAAAGCGGTTGGCGAATCGGTGAAAATTCCTTTGCATTACTATCGGAATAATGTAAGCGGTACCATCAATCTTTGTGAGACAATGGCAAAGTACGATGTCAAAACAATTGTTTTCAGCTCTTCCGCCACTGTCTACGGAGAACCGGAAAAGGTTCCGATCACTGAGGATTTTCCGACAGCCGCGTACAATCCCTATGGACGGACAAAACTCTTTATCGAGGAAATCCTGAAAGACCTGTATACTTCCGATAATAAATGGAATGTTGTCTTGCTGCGCTATTTTAATCCGGTGGGCGCTCACGAAAGCGGAAAAATAGGAGAGGATCCCAAAGGGATTCCGAATAACCTGATGCCATTTATCAGCCAGGTGGCCGTGGGTAGGCGAAAGGAATTGGTGGTATTCGGAAATGATTATCCTACGCCCGACGGAACCGGTGTGCGTGATTATATTCATGTGGTTGATCTTGCCGCCGGACATGTCAAAGCCCTGGAAAAACTGATTGGTAAAAGCGGAGTCCATATATATAATCTCGGAACCGGCAAGGGGTACAGCGTATTGGACATGGTAAAGGCTTTTGAAAAAGCATCCGGTGT
This sequence comes from Fidelibacterota bacterium, assembly GCA_003645845.1. GTDB lineage: Bacteria > Fidelibacterota > UBA2242 > UBA2242 > UBA2242 > B118-G9. The sequence goes on from QNCV01000220.1 coordinate 3,720, forward strand.
GAAAATCAATTACCGGATAGCGGCTCGCCGACCGGGTGACATCGCCGAATGTTATGCCGATCCGGGCAAAGCGTTTCGGGAATTAAACTGGAAAACGGAACGTGGTATTGAAAAGATGTGTGCCGATACCTGGCGCTGGCAGTCCCGGAACCCCAATGGCTATGAGTAGGGATAATCCTACAAATACATAGCCCAATAAAAATCAAATTAAAGGATATAAACAGTTCAGATCAATATTACTGTGAGACGATCCGGTCGACAATTTTCACCGCTTCGTTAGCGTCCCGTCCGTAAGCATAGGCGCCGATTGAATCGGCATATTTTTTTGTGACCGGAGCTCCGCCGATGATGACTTTGATCGAATTATTCGATTGAAAATGTTTGACCACCTCTTCCATGTAGGTCATGGTTGTTGTCAATAAGGCGCTGCACATGACGATTTTGGCGCCGGCGGCAACCGCCTCGTCATATTTTTCTACGCTGCAATTTGTACCCAGATCAACGACCTCATAACCGGCGCCTTTGAGCATGATTGCAACCAGGTTTTTGCCAATATCATGGAGGTCACCTTTGACTGTTCCGACGGCAACGGTTTCCCGTGGTTGATGATTTGATTTTACCAGAATGGGTTCGATTAATGCCAAACCGGCCTGCATTGCCCGGGCGGCAATCAGCATTTCCGGTACATAGACCTCGTTTCGCGAAAAGCGTTCTCCCATTTCCCGCATAGCGGGAATCATTGAGTTATCCAGCAAATCATTTACATCCAGATTCTGATCGATTGCTTCCTGCATAATGGTCTGAACGCTACTGCGATCTCCTTTCAGGATTGCTAAATACAGGTTTTCATTGCGTGCCATAATGTCTCCTTAATCTTCTCGATATAATATGAATATTTTACAATAATTCTAAATCTTTTAAATAATCGATGACTTTTTTTCGATTTGCTCCGTTAACAATGATCGAAATACCGCTGCCGTCTGTTTCTGTAAACGGCGATGATATTTCCCAGCCTGAAGCGGAATAGTCCAGATAATATGTCTCAGTGTCCGTCTTTAAAAATCCTTTTAACCGGTAGATATCTTCGGCGATCGGTTCAATTATGGATTTGATTTGCTTGACGGAATGTATGTTATTTTTCAGTATCATTGTACTATAATGGGGATCGGCGCATTTGGCATATTCCCCGGTTAGATCCGATGATTTCGA
>QNCV01000221.1 GCA_003645845.1 Fidelibacterota bacterium
GGAATTCCCCGATGATTCCCGGCTGACTCAATTCAATCGCGATTTCGGTAAATATTATAAGAATATTGTCTTGAATATGGCCGATGATCAAACAATCACGCTGGATATGCTGCCATCGTTGATTCGAAATAAATATATCAGTGAAGACGGTAGCCGTTTTCTGATCACTCTGTATCCGAAAGGCAATGTCTGGAATATGGATTATCTTGATGCCTTCACTCAAGATGTTCTCAGTATCACTCACAGTATATCCGGAACACCACCGATGTTTTACTATATGTTGAAAATTATTGGTCAGGATGGAAAACGGGCAATCTTTCTGACTCTGGCAGTGGTTTTTGTCTTATTGTTAATCGATTTCCGATCAATAAAGCATGCCCTGTTTGCCATGTTGCCGTTGCTGGTTGCTCTGATCTGGACAGTAGGGTTCATGGGTTTGACGGGTATTCAGTTTACATTACTGAATATTATGGCAATTCCATTGATTCTCGGGATCGGAATTGACGATGGTGTCCACGTCCTTCATCGTTATAAACATGAAGGTCCCGGTTCTGTAAATACCGTATTTCGTTCGACCGGCAAAGCCATCATCATTACATCGCTGACAACCATGCTGGCTTTCGGTTCACTGGTGTTTGCTACATATCGGGGCTTCGGTAGCCTGGGATTAGCGCTGTTCATTGGTGTAGGTATGTGTCTGCTGGCAACAATCACCCTCCTGCCTGCAATCATGGCGATTATCGAGCGGAAGAAATGAGTTGATAAAGGGGTACGGCGCCATGCACCCCTTTTAATATTCATGGTTTCGACTTACCGGGCAAAGTCTGTCACAATAATTTTATTTCGAAATATTCCGCAGAACTGCTACCAGCCGTTCGGCGGCATGGCCGTCCCAGTATTCGGGAATCTTACCCTTTTTGACATCACCGTTGAGAATGGCCGTGGTCCGGCTGAGAATTTTTTCCGGGTTCGGGCCCACCAGTTCGTTGGTTCCTTCCCAGATGGTAATCGGCCGCTCGGTGTTTTTACGCAATGTCAGGCAGGGCACGCCCAGCACCGTGGTCTCCTCCTGCAGTCCGCCGCTGTCGGTGAGCACCAGGGCGGCGTGCTTTTGCAATTTCATAAAATCGTGGTATCCCAAGGGTTCAGTGATCTTCAGATTGGGCAGTTCCAGGTAGTGTCCCATCCCGAATTCCGCCAGCATCTTACGTGTACGTGGATGCATGGGAAAGACAATGGTTATACGCTTCTGAATCGTTTCGAGAGTGTCAAAAAGGTCTTTGAAAATCTCATCCCGGTCCACATTGGAGGGTCTGTGCAGAGTAATCAGAATGTATTCGCCGGGTTTGACATTCAGTTCATCGTGGATTTTGCGTCGGTCCACCCTGGGCATATAGTATTGCAGGGAATCAATCATGGTGTTACCCACAAAAAAGATTTTTTCAGGGGCAATGCCTTCGGCTTTGAGGTTCTCATCAGCATCCCGGCTGGTGGTAAAGAGATAATCGGAAATATTATCGGTCACGATACGGTTGATCTCTTCGGGCATATTCCAGTCCCGGGAGCGCAGGCCCCCTTCGATATGCCCAACCTTGATGTGCATTTTAACCGCCACCAGCGAGCAGGCAACCGTTGAGTTCACATCCCCGGCGACCAAAACCAGATCGGGCTTATTGTCGAGAATCGCTTTTTCGTATTCAATCATAATCTTGCCGGTCTGCTCGCCGTGCCGGCCGGAACCCACCCCGAGATAGATATGGGGTTTCGGCAGTTCCAATTCCCTAAAAAATATATCCGACATTTTTTCGTCGTAATGCTGGCCGGTATGCACCAGACGGCATTGAAATTCGGTTGGATATTTCATTAGTTCCCGATATACAGGCGCAGCTTTCATGTAATTCGGGCGAGCGCCAACGATCAAATCGATTTTCATACAATTCTTTCTAACAATTAAGATTCTGTTGAATTTAATAAATGCGAATCAAATATACGAAAAAAGCGGTATATTTAAAATGTCTGATGTTATTTCCGGAATCGGAGGGACAATAATCACAACACCAACTTTTTCAATTTTACTCCTGAGAACGCTCCGGGAAATTTTTGACAGCCGGTGGGCTTTCAAGACATTATTCCAAGAGTATTGCAACATCCATATTTGCAGACTATGTTTATCGATAAACAGAGCAGATTCAACGGAACGAATCACACCCTGCCGGAATTCGTAAATATTCAGTTGGTAATGTTCGGAAAAGTTCTGAAATTCACTTTATAAATGAGATAAGTAGCAATAATACCAAAAACCGCAACGCACTTATGGATATCAAACCACTAATCCGTGTAAACAGCAGACAACCGGAAAAATGGACAACTCTATTAAAAACGGGTTTTCCTATTCACATTAATTGTCCGGCGCTTGTCCATAAATCAAGCCATAAAAAAAAGCATCGATTTTCAAACTCAGAGGTGTGGAATGGGTGTTGAAACTGAACGCAAATTTTTAGTAATCGGCGATGCCTGGCGTAAATCGGCCAAAGGGATCAAATATCGCCAGGGATATCTGTCATCCGTTAAGGAGCGGGTCGTCCGTGTCAGAACCATCGACGATAAAGGCTATTTGACCATCAAAGGAATTACGACCGGAGCAACCCGGATGGAATTCGAATATGATATACCGACGGAAGATGCAAATCGGCTTCTCGATGAAATCTGCGAGAAACCGCTCATAGAAAAAAACCGTTACGTTATTAAACAGGGTAATCTCAAATGGGAAGTTGATGAATTTTTCGGTGAAAATGATGGTTTGATTCTTGCCGAAATTGAACTGGAATCCGAAAATCAGCAATTTACGATTCCGGAATGGATTGGCGAAGAAGTCACCGGCGATCCCCGTTATTATAATTCCAACCTAATTAAAAACCCCTATCGGAAATGGTAAATTTGTTCGGGGAACGTATCTTTGCATCGGCTCGGTTAATTCATGTTTACAGACATTTGTTTTGCAAACTTTCGGATAAATCAATTGGGCTGAATTTTTTAAGAATTATTAGCGCCATCCTTATTATATTACAAGTTGCATCTTTGTCATACCCGATAAATAAATCAAAGTTTGAAGAGAGTAACAAACAAAAGAACGAATAAAGGAAAGTACAATGTCATTTCTCCTCAGAAAAACAAAGGCGCTTGAGGCTAAAATTGACGAGTATCTGGATTGTGTCATCCAGGGAAATTTGTTGTTTAAGCAGGGAATAAAATTTTATCTGAGCGAAACAACCAATGAATTTGAAGACCGGTTACACTCGCTCGAAAAGGTTGAGAGCCGGGGCGACCGGCTGCGGCGTGAGATTGAGACCAGGCTCTATTCCGACACTCTGATTCCCGAGTCCAGAGGCGATGTGCTCGGTCTGCTCGAAAGCACGGATAGGGTACTAAATCTCTTAACGGAAACTCTCCAGCAATTTTACGTGGAAATTCCCAGAATCCTGGATGATCTCGATCATCTGTATATGGATTTGACCGACGCCGTTGTATCATCTGTTGAATCAATGGTAATGGCTATCCGGGCCTATTTCACCGATATTACGACAGTGCGGAATTATACCAATAAAGTCCTCTTTTATGAAACCGAGTCGGATAAAATTGCCCGAAAGATCAAATGGGAAGTATTTCGGACCGACTTAACGCTCAGTGAGAAATTCCATATGCGGTATTTTGCCTATCACCTGGAATTAATAGCCGACCAGGCCGAGGATGTGTGTGACCGCTTATCCATCGCAGCGATAAAAAGGTTTGTATAACGATGATCTGGTTTTTCCTTCTCAGTGGATTGTTTTTAGGCTGGTCCCTCGGAGCCAATGATGCCGCCAACATTTTCGGTACCGCCGTTGGCACCCGAATGGTAAAATTCAAAGTAGCCGCCGTCGTAGCAAGTATATTTGTCATTATCGGCGCCATAGTCAGCGGAGCCGGGGCAACTCACACTTTGGGCAAATTGGGCGCTGTTAATGCCATTGCAGGCTCCTTTACCGTCGCATTAATGGCGGGATTGACGGTTACCTGGATGACGCGGCTGAAATTGCCCGTTTCCACATCTCAATCAATCGTGGGTGCAATTATCGGCTGGAACCTCTTTACCGGATTACCGACTGACTACGGCTCATTGTCAAAAATCGTATCCACCTGGATTATCTGCCCCATACTTTCAGCCCTTTTCGCCATTATCATTTTTCGCACGGTCCGCGGATTAATCTCCCGCTATAAGATACATATGCTGACCATCGATCATTATAATCGTGTGGCGCTGGTTCTGATCGGGGCATTCGGCGCCTACAGCCTCGGCGCCAACAATATCGCCAATGTCATGGGTGTTTTTGTGCCGGCATCCCCTTTTCGGGATATAACTCTTTTCTCAATGACATTTACGGGTGCGCAGCAACTTTTTCTGATTGGAGGAATCGCTATATCCATCGGAATTTTCACCTATTCAAAAAGGGTAATGATGACCGTCGGCGATGAGCTTTTCAAACTGACGCCGGTGGCGGCGCTGACTGTGGTGCTGGCCGAATCATTAGTTCTCTTTATCTTCGCCTCACAATCCCTTCAAAATTGGATGGTATCCATCGGTCTGCCGCCTATTCCCCTGGTCCCGGTTTCCAGTTCACAGGCGGTCATCGGTGCGGTTATGGGAATCGGTTTGACAAAAGGGGGCCGGGGAATCAATTACCGAATTCTCGGACGTATCGCATCGGGCTGGGTGGCAACGCCGATTGCGGCCTGTATGCTCACATTTGTAGCGTTGTTCTTCGTGGAGAATGTATTTAAACAGGATGTGGTGAAACCGACTCAATATCAATTGTCCCGGAATGTGTTGAATGAGATTAAGAATTCAGGATTAGACGTCGGAAATCTCATACCCTATCGGAATA
>QNCV01000222.1 GCA_003645845.1 Fidelibacterota bacterium
AAATATGCTACCTGCTATTGGCGGGTGAATTGCCCGGAAAGGACGAATTGCGCTGTTTTTCCGAATATCTGGCAGAGCTGCGTAATTTGCCGGAGAATTTTACTCACAGCACAATCCTAACCATGGTTGGACAGGATATAATGAATATGATTGCGCGGGCGGTGCTGGTGCTTTATACCATTGATCAGAATCCCGAGGATCGCAGCGAAGAAAATCTTGTCCGGCAGTCCCTTAACCTGCTGGCAAAATTTCCCTCGATTGTCGCCTATTCCTACAATGCCTATCGCCACGGTTATCAACGCAAAACACTTTCCATCCGCCATCCGCGTCAAGACCTGAGCACGGCGGAGAATTTTTTATATATGCTGAAGGGCAGTCGCTATACCCGGCTCGAGTCGGACCTTTTAGATCTGGCGCTGGTCACTCACGCTGAGCACGGCGGCGGCAACAATTCCACCTTCACACTACGGGTATCCAGTTCATCAGGCACCGATACCTATTCGGCAATAGCGGCAGCGATTGGTTCGCTGAAAGGACCCTACCATGGCGGCGCCAATCTGAAAGTGATGCAGATGATGGAAGACATCAAAGCCAATGTCGCCAACTGGCGGAGTAAGGATGAGGTCGCCCGCTATCTGCTGGGTATACTGAAAAAGGAATATGGCGACGGTACGGGCAAAATTTACGGCATTGGTCATGCTGTCTATACTCTCTCCGACCCCCGGGCAAAAATACTGAAGGAAAAAGCAGCCGAACTGGCGGATGAAAAAAACCGCACCGAAGAGTTGAAACTTTACAACCTTGTGGAAGAGCTGGCGCCTCAGGTTTTTGCCGATTTTAAAGGGAATCAGCGTCAAAAAATCGTATGCGCCAATGTGGATTTTTACTCCGGGTTTGTCTATTCATGTATCGGCATTCCCAGAGAACTTTATACGCCGATATTCGCCATGGGAAGACTTGCCGGCTGGTGCGCCCACCGTCTGGAGGAACTCAACCACAAGTCTCGCCGGATCATTCGACCGGCTTATAAAAATGTGATCCGGCAGCGGGATTATATTCCCCTTTCAATCCGGAATTAGGGAATTACCACAGGTGCTCACAATTTATTCTGTTTCCGACTCTTTGCGCTTGTGTCCGGATGTATTATTGATAACAAAGAGCACTTTATGGCAATCCGCTGTCCTGACAAATCGATAAGTTCCCTGAATTTTTATTTGACAATACAAATAAAAAATGCTACTTTCCAATCCAGTAATTGAGAATTTTATGAGATTGAACAATCACCATCTGAATCATCATATCACCCGGAGAGGAACTGGGATGCGATAGAGTTGTGCGCATAGCGAAGATTTAGACCCGGTTCCCAAAAAAGAGCCGGGTTTTTTTATTATGAAAGGAACATCATGATTACACTTGCCATTCAGAAATCGGGACGACTCAGCGAAAAAACCGTCAAACTTCTGCATGAATGCGGGATTGCTTTTGAAAACGGCGGCAGCTCAAAACTGAAGTCGAAAGCCGGTAATTTCCCCATGCAGATTCTTTACCTGCGGGATGACGATATTCCCGAATGTGTATCCGACGGCATCGCGGATATCGGAATCGTCGGCGAAAATGTGTATCTGGAAAAGAAACGACCTCTTGCAATCGTCGAACGTCTGGGCTTTGCCCGTTGCCGGCTCTCAATTGCCGTCCCCAAAAGTATGGAATACGACAATGTCGGTGATTTGAACGGATTGAATATCGCCACGTCCTATCCCAATATTTTAAAAACATTTCTTAAGGACAATAAAATCGTCGCCAACATTCATGAGATCAGCGGTTCTGTGGAGATCGCGCCGGGGATCGGGCTGGCGGACGCAATTTTTGACATTGTCAGTACGGGAAGCACTCTGTTGTCCAATGGTTTGCGGGAAGTGGAGACGGTGCTTTTTTCTGAAGCGATCCTGGTGGCCGGCGAAAATCTGCCGGAGAAGGTCCGGAAACTGCTGGACAAACTGCTGTTCAGGATTCGGGCCGTCCAGACTGCCCGCAACCGCAAGTACATTCTGCTGAACGCTCTGAATGAACAGATTGATGAGATTTGTAAATTGCTGCCCGGGATGAAAAGTCCGACGATTATGCCGCTCTCTACACCGGGATGGAGTTCGCTGCATTCGGTGATTGAAGAGGATGAATTCTGGGAAAAGATCGAGGCCTTGAAAACGGCCGGTGCTCAGGGAATTCTGGTAATTCCGATTGAGAAAATGATTGTGTGAGGAGTTTATGAAAATTTTTCAATATCCAGATAAAAGGGACTGGCCGGCACTGATTCGGCGGCCGCAAAAAGCGGCGGAAATTGCCGAAAACAGTGTGGTTTCTATTATTGAAACGGTTCGCCGGAAAGGCGATGCCGCTCTCAGGGAATTCGGCCGGAAGTTTGACCGTGTGAAACAGACAGATTTTCGTGTTTGTCGAAGGGAATTTGATGACGCCGGACTACAGATAAACGATGAACTCAAAAGAGCGATCCGGCTGGCTATAGAAAATATCGGCAAATTTCATGCAGCCCAATTGGCAGAAGAGGAAATTGTTGAAACTCAGCCCGGCGTCAGGTGCTGGCGGAAAAGCGTCGCCATTGAAAAAGTCGGGCTCTATATTCCCGGCGGTACCGCACCGCTATTCTCCACTGTGCTGATGCTGGCAATTCCGGCAAAGATCGCCGGATGTTCTGAAATTGTATTATGCACCCCGCCGAATGAAGACGGCGGCGTCAATCCGGCCATTCTCTATACAGCCCGGGAATTGGGCCTGGAAAAAGTTTTTAAGCTCGGCGGCGCCCAGGCTGTTGCGGCGATGGCCTATGGCACCGAAAGCGTTCCGAAAGTGGATAAAATATTCGGCCCCGGTAATTCCTGGGTGACCCTGGCCAAGCAGCTGGTCAGCCGTGACGGTGTGGCCATCGATATGCCGGCCGGACCGTCGGAAGTTCTTGTTTTGGCAGATAAAAACGCCAACCCCGAATTCGTAGCGATGGATCTCCTGTCCCAAGCCGAGCACGGTGAGGACAGCCAGGTGATTCTTGTGACAGACAGTAAAACCCTCGCGGAAAAAGCCGGAAAAACGGTTCAAAGCCAACTGAAGAAACTTCCCCGCAAAGAGATTGCCGAACGGTCATTGCAAAACAGCCGGGTGATTTTACTAAAGGATACATCGGAAATGATGGATTTTGCCAATACCTATGCGCCGGAACATCTGATCATTATGACGGAAAATGCCGCTGAGCTGAGCGAAAAGGTCATCAACGCCGGAAGTGTCTTTATCGGTGCGTTTACGCCGGAGTCGGCAGGCGATTATGCATCCGGTACCAATCACACCTTGCCGACCTACGGCTATGCCCGGAATTACAGCGGTGTTTCCGTGGATAGTTTTATAAAAAAAATCACGTTTCAGACTTTGACAAAAACAGGTTTGCGGAATATCGGTCCGGCGATTGAATCCATGGCCGCCGCCGAAGGTCTGGATGCCCATAAAAATGCAGTCTCCATTCGCCTGAAATCAATGGAAAGGGAATAACGCGTGAATTTCAATAAGTTAGCCCGGGAATGTGTCCGTAAACTGAAACCCTATTCCTGTGCCCGTGACGAATATAAAGGGAGCGCCGGGATTTTTCTGGACGCCTATGAAAATTCTTTCGGCTCGGTGCTGAGTGTCGGCCTGAATCGCTACCCCGATCCCCGGCATATTGAACTGAAAGCCCGGATAGCGGCAATTAAGGAAACAACAATCGAACGTACCTTTCTGGGCAACGGCAGCGACGAGGTGATTGATCTGCTGGTGCGGGTGTTTTGTGAACCGGGAGTCGATAAAATCATGATCCTGCCGCCCACCTACGGCATGTATAAAGTCGTCGCGGACATTAATAGTGTTGAAGTTGTGGAAGTACCGCTTACGGAAAACTATCAGATCGATACCGATGCGGTTCTGAAAAACACCGAAGATGTCAAGCTGGTCTTTTTATGTTCGCCAAATAATCCCACCGGAAATATCATAAACGACGCGGCGATTCTGAAATTACTGGAAACATTCAACGGACTGGTGGTTATCGATGAAGCCTATATGGATTTTGCGCCGGAAAAGAGCTGGCTGCCAAAATTGAATCAATTTCCAAATCTGGTAATCATCCAGACCTTTTCAAAAGCCTGGGGTCTGGCGGGCATCCGTATGGGAATGGGCTTTGCCGATCCGGAGATAATTGATTTGCTGACTAGGATCAAATATCCCTACAATGTCAGTGGCGCCGCTCAACAACTGGCGCTGGAAGCTCTGTCACATATTGATAAAAAGGATAAAATGGTCGCCAATATTCTATCAGAGCGGCAGAAACTTATAGAGAAATTGAAAAAGCTGGATATTGTTTTAAAGGTGAACCCGACGGATTCCAATTTTATTCTGGTTAAATTCAGAAATGCAAAACAGGTGTTCGAATATTTAATGAATAAACGAATTATTGTCCGGAATCGTGCGTCGGTCATCGGTTGCGAAAACAGTTTGCGTATTACGGTTGGCAAACCGGAAGAGAATAAGATATTAATTGAAACATTGAAAAAATTCACCGCAGAGTGCACGGAGATTGCAGAGGAATAAATAATAAAATGACTCTGTGTTCTCTGTACTTCTGTGGCAAACGAAAAGGATGGAATATGAAGAAGCTACTCATCATCGATCGTGACGGAACTCTTATCCTGGAACCGCCGGATCATCAGGTGGATTCCCTGGAAAAACTGGAGTTTTATCCCGGTGTAATCACAGCTTTGGGAAAAATCGCCCGGGAGCTGGATTTTGAATTAGTGATGGTCAGCAATCAGGACGGTCTGGGAACCATGTCATTTCCGGAAGATGATTTCTGGCCGGTGCAGAATAAAATGATATCTCTGTT
>QNCV01000223.1 GCA_003645845.1 Fidelibacterota bacterium
GGTCGGGGGTGTTTCGGGTGAATTCATCGTGCTTACTCCTTATGTGTTGCCAATAGCATAAGGAAAAACTAACATCCAAAAAAGATGTACTTCACCGGGTGGATACACATTGTTTAAGAAGAAGTAGTTTTAATCAGACCAATAGTGGAATTGAAATAAAGAAAGGCTGTGGGCATGGTGGCAAAACAGGGAAAGTTTTAATCAGACCAATAGTGGAATTGAAATTTCCAGCAGCTCGAGCACTGGCGTAATGACTCTCGGTTTTAATCAGACCAATAGTGGAATTGTCCAGATAGATCGGGATTTCTGCTATGTGTCAAAAATGCAGAGATCAGTTTACCCGGCGTAGCGCAGCGTAGACGGGACAGACAGTGGAAATTAAGTGAAGGAGAAAAAGGGGGGTAAACAGACTGGATTTAGAGTTGAATATTATTAGTGTTTATTTGCGTTCATTGGCGGTGTGTTTTGAACGTACCAAATATCTAATTGAAACATGGAATATGGCAAACAGAAAAGATAAAAATTAATCGTGGTAATGAAACGATTACAAATGGCTGGCTGTTGAATAATTTTTTCTGGCAAAAGAGGAAAAGTCTGTTTACTTTATTGATGTGAAAAGAATTATTGCACTCCTTTTGTTGTCGTTTATATCGCTCCTTGGCGATCAGGAGATTGATCGTCTAAGAAATCAACTGCATAATGCCGATACTCCGGAACGGGTATACATTTGGGGAGAAATGGCGGATTATTATTGGGGTCGCGATCCTCTGAAAGCGGACTCCTGTTTTCGTCAGGCAATTGCGGAAGCCCGTCAACTGGATTCCCAAACAGTGCTGGGCGATATTACATTCAAGTACGGGCGGTACCTGTATTATAAAAGCAAGCTGGATACTGCCGCGGTGTATCTGTCTGAGTCCCTCAGAATCCGAAAAGCCGTTTCAGATTCCGTAGGCATCGGAAAATGTCTCTCGCACCTTGGTCTGATTGACTGGCTCTCCAATGATATTTCCGGGGCGTTTACGCTTCTGGAGGAAGCCCTGGAGATTCAGCGGGCGACCGGAGAGAAGGAAGAACAGGGTAAAATATTAACTAATATCGGCAATATACATCGTCAACAAGGCGATTATAAAGAAGCCTTAAACTGCTTTATCGAAGCTCTGGATATCTATCGCGAGATTGATTATACCGAAGGAATCGCCTGGTTAAATTACTGCATCGGAATGTTGTATAAAAATTTACATGAATATTCAACTGCGCTGGAATACCTTGAGAAATCCATGTATCACTACCGTATTCTTGCCGGTCAAAGCAATGATACCGGTGGAATCCGTATTTGTTACAGCCAAATCGGTGAAGTAAATCTTCTTGCCGGGAATCTGGACACGGCGCTGAACTATCTGATGAAAGCCCTTGATTTGCAAAAACGATCCGGCGTTGCTAACGCCATTGCCGACGGAATGCGACGGGTAGCCCAGGTCTATTATCAGAAGGGACAATGCAAAGAAGCTCTCGATTATGCCAAACAGGCCCTGGAAATCAGTAGGCCTCTTACGGACCGAAGCGGTATTATGGATATTTTATTTGTTTTGGGGCGGGTTTACGGCTGCCTGGATGAACCGGACAGTGCATTACAGACTTTTCAAGGGGGACTTACCGAGGCCCGAAAACGGGGAGATAAGCCCGGAGAAGCCAGAATATTGAAATCCATTGCTCATACCTATAAGCTCATTGGGCAACCGGATTCGGCCTATCGGTATCTGGAATTGTATACAGATGTCAATGAAAGCGTTATAAATGATCAGATTTCCAATCGGATTACTTCGCTTCAGGTGCAGTATAAACTCAAGGAACAGGAACAGGAAAATCAACGTCTCCAGCAGGATCTTCGTATTCAGAAACTTGAAGCAGAGCGCCAGAAATTTACCAGAAATATTTTCATATTACTCTTTTCTGTTGGATTATTAATTCTTATCGGCACAATCTATCTCTATTGGAATAAAGCCCGGGACCACCGTAAAATTACCAAAGCCCGTGACGATCTGCGCCGTGAAATTGAAGAACGGAAACTCATCGAAAAAGAACGGGAAAAACTGATTCAGGAGCAGAAGGAAGCGCTTGAGAAAATTAATACCCTCAGTGGCCTGATCCCGATCTGTTCACATTGCCACAAAATCCGCAATGATGAGGGGTATTACGAGCAGTTGGAGAAGTATATTATGGATCATTCCGATGCGGTGTTCAGCCACGGCATCTGCCCGGAGTGTATGGAAAAACTCTATCCGGATTTTACCAAGAAAGATAAAAAGAAATAATAATTACATTTCATTTTATTTATTAATCAGTTCAAGAAATGCATTCTCGCTAAGCATTGGAATACCCAGCGATCTGGCCTTTTCGGCCTTCGATCCGGCGTTTTCACCGACTACCACAAAGTCGGTTTTTTTACTGACCGACGAAGCGGCGCGTCCACCGAGGTTTTCCACCATTTCTTTGGCTTTGTCCCGCGTGAACCGGGTCAGCGTCCCGGTGAAAACGAAGGTTTTGCCGGACAGGGGAGGTGACCCATATGATTTTTTATCGGCGGCTTCGATGACAACACAGCCCCGAATCAGACGCTCGATTGTCTCACGATTTTTTTCTTCAGCCAGAAAATCGGTAACCGATTGTGCCACAATGGGGCCGACACCTTCGATTTCCTCGAGCTCGGCGAAGGAGGCTGACATGAATTTTTCCAGGCTGCCGAAATGCCGCTGGAGCAATTTGCTCATGTGTTCGCCGACATTTCGGATTCCAAGTGCAAAGATAAAACGCGCCAACGTTGCCCGACGGCTTTTTTCAATGGAATCCAGGATGTTTTGAGCGGATTTTTCGGCCATTCGTTCCAATCCGGCCAATTGCTCAGACGTGAGGTAGTAAATATCCGCCACACTTTGAACTAGTCCGGTATCAACCATCTGTTCAATCAGTTTGTCGCCCAGGCCATCGATGTCCATGGCGCGCTTGGAGACAAAATGCCGGATACTGCCTTTCAATTGTGCAGGGCAGTCAATGTTTTGACAGCGATGCTTGGCTTCACCTTCGGGACGCACCACGTGCCCGCCGCAGACCGGGCATCGGTCGGGAATCTTATAGGGTTTTTCACTGCCGTCGCGGCGTTCGGTAATGACTTTGACCACCTGGGGAATCACATCGCCGGCCCGCTGAATAACGACCCAATCGCCGATTCGGATATCTTTGCGGTCGATTTCATCCTGGTTGTGCAGAGTGGCGTTAGATACCGTGACGCCGCCAACGGAGACCGGCTGAAGATGAGCGACCGGCGTAATCGCCCCGGTGCGGCCGACGCTGGCTTCGATGTCCAGGATGCGGGTAATTTCCTGTCGGGCTTTGAATTTGCCGGCTATGGCCCAACGCGGACTGCGGGATTTGATGCCTAATTTTTCCTGTTTGGCAATGGAATTGACCTTGAAGACAACTCCGTCAATATCATAGGAAATCTGATCACGCTTTTCTTCAATGTTCCGATAGTAATCCAGCAGTTCATGTTTGCTTTGGCACAGACGGATTTCAGGATTGACCCGAAAACCCCATTTCGGCAAGGTCTGCAGAAATTCATAATGAGTTTCGAAGGAAATACCTTCACATGCCCCAAGAGCATAGCACCAGATATTCAGCGGCCGGCTCGCGGTAATCCTGGAATCCAGCTGCCGCAGGGATCCGGCGGCGGAATTGCGGGGATTGGCAAAAGGCTGTTTACCCTCGGCAAGCTGTTGTTCATTGAGTTTTTCAAAATCCCGGCGGTCCATATAGACTTCGCCCCGCACTTCCAGCAGTTTCGGTGCGGGGATTTGGTCGGTTTTAAGCTTCAGAGGAATTGAACGAATTGTTTTCAGGTTCTGACTGATGTCTTCGCCGGTGAATCCGTCACCCCGGGTTGAACCATTGACAAAAATCCCGTCTTCGTAAACCAGTTCAACCGCCAGTCCGTCGATTTTAGGTTCCGCTACAAATTCAACTGCTTCTCCGGGAAAGGCTTTGCAAACCCGTTCGACAAACTCAATCAATTCTCCTTCATTCATGGCATTATCCAGACTCAGCAGTGGAATGCGGTGAGTTACCGTGCCAAATTCTTTTAACGGTTCGGCGCCGACACGCTGGGTTGGCGAATCTGCTGTAATCAGTTCCGGGTATTGCTGCTCCAAATCCCGGAGTTCGCGCATCAGCTTGTCGTATTCAGCGTCGCTGATTGTGGGATTGTCAAGAACGTAGTAGTTGTGGTTGGCTTCTTCTATGAGCCGGCGGAGTTTTAGGATGCGATCTTTAAACAGGTCCATACCAAGAATTTAAGCATTGTTACTAAAAAAGATTAAGAAAAAACAGTTTCGAATCTAATTTGCCGAATGTTCAGTATCTTAAGAAAAACAGAGACACCATAATTTTACTCTTTTCAGAAGCAACCCATTTGGGTGATGAGGAGCCAAAGGATGCGCATAATAAAATATTAACTTTCTAAAAACAATTTGTTACAGAAATAATCCGACAGGGAATATCCGAAGGGATCTGTAATAAAAATCTGAATCCCGAAGATATTGCCATTCTCTATAGGGGAAAACCAATTACCCCGACCATCGAGTTTGTGTTAAAAAGACAATTTTAATACAGATAATTTCTGTAAGAGAATGTATTCTATAGTGATAAAAGCGATAAAAAGATGAAGCTATTTGAAAGGAGCTGAGACTTATGCGGCAACCATGGATTAATTTTATTCTGAAACTGTGGATTATCCTTTCCGGTATCATTGTCAGCCTGTGAGTAAGTGCTAATTGCATTAAAAATGATATGGGGACTGGTTTTTTGAAAAAGCATTTTTTTAAGATCGGTTTAATCGTCATCTCGAGAATTA
>QNCV01000224.1 GCA_003645845.1 Fidelibacterota bacterium
AGAGTTACATTTTTTATAGAATAATAACTGAGATGTATTCAATTTATTTGTAATGGCGTAAAGCCGAGTTCTCTTTTCTTTTGAATATTCTTTATATAAAAAATCGCGAGCTATCCTGGTTAATCCCTTACGCCTGTGATCTTTTCGAGTGTAACCTGAATACAAAAAAAATCCATCAGTTCCGGGATCAAATATCGAACCGGCGTATAATTGAAATCTTTTGTGTGTTGTCCCCCAAATACACGACAGCAATTCATTATCTTTTTCAACTATGGAACATTTATCGCCGTCAGATAGTCGGGATAAAATAAACTGCTCCGTATATCCAAATTGCTTCAACAGCTCACAGTCTTTTTCTGTCGCAATTCTTGCAAAATATTCAGTCTGTTTCGGCGCCGAGAATTCAGGCTTTTGGCTTAAAATCAATACTGTACGGCAATAATAAACCAATCTCATCGGGAATCGCCATGTTATATTATGAAAAAAGTAATCATAATTCCCCTTGAACAGTTCTCTAAAAAGATTTACTATTTTCATAAAATTCCGTTACCGCGCAATAAATTCTTATAAAGTTACTTTCCGGCCAATTTAGATATATTTCTTTTTGCTATTCTGTCTTTTATAGATACAAGTAATTTACTTAACAGGTGGGTACCCGCGACGGTAATATTAAGATGCTTTCGTATATTTTTCACAAACTTCAATTTATAAGCCGAGACATTGCCCGTCAAATCATACTCCCACCTTTTTCCGGCATCCATATTATCCTGCAAACACTTAAGATGTAATATCGTCCCGGGCATAAAATAGCTGAATTCTTCGTTATAATCCGACCTGATGGCTACCAGATCATTATTGTGCCTTAAATAGTAATTAAAGGCGACAATATCACTATTTATAATCAAGACATATACGAGAAACAGTCCATCTTTACTTGCGACTTGAGTGAAATTCTTATAAAAATCCTGCAACTGCGTGGAGGATTTTAAATCGGTACCCTCCTTCGCTTTCCAGCTGTGGCCGGAAACTTTTATTAATGAGTCATAGTATTGCTCAAACACGTCAAACGTATCGATACAAAATATCTTATAATTATCCGTTTTTTTCAAACGATTAAAACATTTCCGAAAATCATTTTTATAATTTTTTGACCGGTTCTTTAAATGAGTATCCCAGTCTGATTCGAATATCTCATAAGGAGATTGCAATCCATCCTCGATTACGAATTTTTTTTTGTCCTCCAGGTAATTTAATAGACCTTTAGTTGTCGGTGATTCAGCCTCGATGGATTTCAGTTCGGCTATTTCCCAACCCGGTGTGGAAAAAATATGTTCATAAAAGGGTCTCGGGTCTATTGAGGCATCAATAATAAAACTGTTTCTCGGAGTTACACTTGAACTCATAAAGGAAAGCAATCTGAGAGGGATTTTTTTTCTTGTTTCTCTGACAATTTGTAATGGGGCTATCGCCACCAACTTATCAATATCCCATGCAGTATGTATTACGAGCCGTCCTTTGGGTTTTAAGTATTTTATCCAATTTTCAAACCATTCATGCCTTAAAAAGGCATGATCGATTTGGGTTGATTTAACAAGATCATTCCATTGATCTTTTATACTGAAGAAATCTTCAAAATCGGTGATCTGCTTATAACTTAGCTTCACGTTTTATGGCAATCCTGAATAATGAATTTACATAAACAATCATTTACTAAAAGTATAATATTAATCGGAATCCTGAAATGAAAGTTTTAATTAATACGTCGAATCGTACCCGATGGTTGACCCGTTACGAGCCGGGATTTACTGCTGTCTTTTGCAATGCAAGTCTTACAGACACACCCACAAGCTTTCCTGCGATCCGCTATACTTTGATGCTACTACCTCAACCATAAAATATTTTGGTACCGGACGGACCCACCGCCGGACCGATCCTTTAAGCGCTGGAAAGTCGTCTCGCAAAAATCTGTTTTCGTATAGCATCGATTACTAAGCTCAAAATGCCTGTTTTTAATCCCGACAAATAATTGGCTGAATCAAAAAACGGCACAAAATTCTAAAATTTCGGTGATCTAATACTTGAATACTCTTTTTACTATCGATATATTGTAGATTAGCAGGCGGAAAATTATTTCGCTTGCGGCAAATTAACAGAGAACCTTTCCACCCAACTCATTTTCTAATAATATATTACGCTCCCAGATACCGACAATATAACAATTATTGTCGGATAACATATCACTTGTGTTTTGATTGATTTATCCGGTCACAATTCTTAATTGAAGCCTGCCATCCAATATAGTCTCAATATCATTTCACCCGATATACTCTGATAATACCATTTGATATTGTTTATAATTCTATTGAGCATATTTTCTGGTTTTGACAGATGCCCGTATTGATTAAAAATACTCTTGTTTTTTTCCCAGCTACCGATTATTTATAATATAATTACTATCGCCATAAATAATTGACAAATCTTTAGAGAGATTTTTTGCAATGGACAGCAAATCGATAAGAAGGAGAGAATTCCTTAAACGGATCGGTTATACGACCGGGGGCGTCATTGCCCTTGCAAACAGTCCTCTTTCAGGAATAAATTTTATTACCGCCGCAGGCAGCGATACCATTTCATCGGTATTCTATTCAAAAAACGGAACGCCTGACCAGAATATAAACAAGCTGCTTGAAATAATGGGCGGGATTTCCAATTTTATTGGAAAAAATGACATTATCGTATTGAAACCAAACTGCCAGTGGATCAGGCAGGGGGGAACCAACACAAGCAGTCTTAAAGCACTAATTGATTTGATACTTTCTATCCCCGGTTTTGAGGGAGAAATTATTATCGCAGAAAATTATCATCGTCTGGACTCGGATACCGCCTATCCTAATTTATGGACTACTACCGACTTCAGATTTAACGGACCATGGAACATTAACAGTCTTATTCAATATTATCGCGACAATCGGGATCAATATCCCGCTATTCACGATCACGGAAGTGAAATCAATATAAGCAAATACATGTTAAGGGATAGAAACCAGGGAGGTCGAGTCACAACCGGCCCTTCTGACGGCGATGGATACGTTAGAAGAACGGACCTGGTATATACCGCCCCGCCGGGAGGGACGGAATTCGGTCAGGATATTGGCTATGACTCAACAATCATGTCATATCCGGTATTTACTTCTCCGCATTCAGGTATCACTATTGACATTAAAAATGGATGTTGGAAAAATGGTCAGTACATTGATACGGATTATAAATTTATCATGCTATCAGGTTTAAATTATCACAGTACTGTCGCAGGAGTGACTTCTGCCGTAAAAAATCATCTTGGACTCGTCGAACTTCCAACCGCCTTTTCGGCGGGTTTCGCTGATTTTCACACAATTGGTTTTCCTGCCAGTGGCGGCGCTGTCGGCATGCATGTTCGGGAGATCAATAGAGCCGATCTGTTTATTACAACGGCCGAATGGTCCGGTCACCAGGGGAGAGATAATTTGAATCCCGTTCAGACAAAGATTGTTCTGGCTTCCACCGATCCGCTTGCGCTTGATTATTGGGCATCAAAGCATATCCTATTTCCATTGGGGGGAGAAAGACAAATTTATAACGATCCTGATAACATGGATGGGCCGTTCAGGAAGTTTCTTGATTTATATGCTCAGGAAGTAGACTGGGGGACATTGAATGAATCCGAAATGATGGTCCAGGGATTTGATTTCAACAATCCAACAATTTCTCGATTCGATATTGATCGCATTATTAAAAAATTCCGGCAGGGAGAAGCAACGGAACAGGAAGTTCTTGATTTAATAGATCAATTCTTTCAACAATAATGAATTGGGCTTTCTCTAAGTCTTATGATCTTTTCGATATATTCCAAAACAGTAAAATATTCTTTGTCTGATTAATCGCCTGACTGCGTATATTGCGTATAAATGGTGACTTAGCCCTATAAACGACACGGCCTTAGCCGATATAAAAGATATGAATTGCACTCGACGGAATTTTTTGAAAATAAGTTTGACAGGCCTGACATTCGCAAATCTGATGACATACGGTAATGTATTGTCGGATAACAAATTAAATATAAATACGGGATCGAATACAATGCCTTCTGCCAATTCCGATGTTTTTCTGTGCCGTGGCGAACCACCCGATAAAAACATCCGAAAACTTATGAAAATGCTTGGCGGAGTGGAATCCGTGTTCGGAAAAGACGATATCGTCGTCATCAAACCCAATTCGCAATGGTGGCTTCAGGGAATGACAAACACCGACAGCATTGTCGCCCTGATTGAGATGATTCTTGCTCTTCCCGGCTTCAGCGGGGAAATAATAATCGCCGATAATCATCAGTTTCAGGAAGACAATTCGCGGGGTTGGACCACCACGACACCCAATGGACGTTTTAATCTAAATGAAGTGGTGAAATACTTCAATACAATCGGCCATGGAAATGTCACCAAATATCATTGGCATGATGCCGGACAAAATCCGGACCCGCTTCAGGGAAATGCCTTTGGCAATGCGGTTGTCGAAGGCCCTCAGGATGGCGACGGTTATGTTTGGGATTTCGATAACTTTTATTTGACCGAAGACGATCATAAATGCATAATGACATATCCCATCTTTACATCATCCCACAGCGGCATTACAATTGATCTAAAAAACGGCGCGTGGCAGAACGGATCATATACCGGCCAGCCGGTCAAATTCATTAATATGTCATCACTGAATCATCATAGCCCCTATTGCGGAATCACAGCCTCCGTAAAAAACCTGATGGGGGCAGTCGATATGTCATGCGGATTCCCGGCACCTGAACCGGAAGATACATACAACACGCATTATATCGGTCTAAAGTCGGGATTCTGGGAACGGGTTCGC
>QNCV01000225.1 GCA_003645845.1 Fidelibacterota bacterium
GGGAGCATTTTACGATAGTAAGCGACCGGGTAGAGGTGCGATCGCACGCTGAATTGCACAGTGGTTGTGTTCAATCTCCCGATGATTTGGATGCTGCCTATCGTGAAAAGAACGGTTCCGAGATTCGAGGACATGTTATCAGTGAAAAAATGCAGAAAGTGGAGAATACTCCGGTACAGACGGCTATCCGTGAACGAGAGTCCCGTCAGGAAATCAGCATTGAACGGAATGCCTCCGGTGATTACGAAGTATATTGTCCGCTGCAAACGGCGAAGTATCCGTAATAATGTAAAGGCAACGATCAAGGAATTTGCCTGTCGGATACCTGACCGAAAAGTCAGGGCTCGGGGACGCTTCGAGACAGGGCGCTTTATGTATGGCGTTGCAATGGGTGTGAATTTTGGGATGCTTAACCGACATTATCGATTTAATATTGCGTGATTTATGATTTATGGTTTTTAGACAGGACTCATAGCTTTAGTAGAATTCTTCAAAATGATAAGATTGAATTAATAGACAATATGTTTGCTTCAATTAATCCATTAAACTGGCATGAAAAGAATATGATCCCGGCGCCCGGAATTATTCTATTTCCACAACTGCTGATAAGATTTCGTGATTTGCATATAAATATAGAACTGTTCAGTTCTTATTCGTATGGTATTAAAAATTCTAAGAAATACTATCGAATGTACCCACGTATTCAGCTTGGATATTCTCTGAAGTGTAAAGTTAGAATCGTTGGCAATGATTGATAAGTTCTCAATTAGACCTGACAGGTTTTCTTTTTCCTGCCAGGTCTGAAGTATTGAAAACACGATGCACACTAAAGATTAAAATACAATAGCCCTTTTCACTGGATTCCAGTTTTATCAGTCTATAATCGGGCGAATGGAAATAACTGGCTTTTTTATACCGAAACCGCCTTATGCCTGATCGCTTTTTACAGCTTCAATAAAAAACATATCCGGTTTATCAATCGCCTCCATCACCTGAAAACCGTTGATTTGCAGCAGCGTCACTACCGATTCAAGCGGTTCAATGAAATCATAACACACCGGCGCTCCGATTTGGTTATGGATATAATTCACCTCGAAACTGCCCTGGGGGTGAATAATAAAATAGCGCCCGTTGGGTTTAAGAATCCGGTAAAATTCCCGCAGCGCCGTCTGCTTATATTTCAGATGAGGATACAGGCAATAATTCAATACGATGTCAGCAATGGCTGTCCGGACGGGCAACTGTTCGGCAAGGGACTGCAGGGTAAAGGTCTGGCCGTGAAAATCGGCCGGACAACGGCGCAGCATATTGAACGCGAAGTCAATTCCGATAATTTTGCCCCGCAGCACAAATTCGACTAAATACCTGAACAGATTGCCGGTTCCACAACCAATATCAAATACGGTTTCGGTGCCCCGGAATTTAATTCGATTGCCTATCTTTTTAATAAAATGGATTTGTCCGTCCGAAATCCTCCAGGTTTCCGCCTTATGATTGAAAAAATCCCGGTGCTGTTTATATGATGCTAAATTCATCAGTGACCTGCAAAATCAATATTTCGCCGTCAGGCCGATCGTGAAATTGCGACCGGGCATAGGATAACCATACATTGTTTCATAGTTTGTGTCGGTCAGGTTATTTAGTTTTAACGAGATCGTCAGGTATTTATTCATATTCCAGCGGGCATTCAGATGTAGCAACGTATAGGGAACTAATCGTTTGTAATCCAGAGAATAGTCATAGGGATTGGAATCACTGTATAAATTATTGATCCATTCTCCCTGAATACCGGCAATAATATCTTCAGTAAATTTATACCTTATCGAAAGATCTGCTTTTTCTCCGGGACTGCCATTCAGTAATTTTGAAAAATGTGATGAACTTGCCGACCAGTTTATTGCAAATCTGGGCGGTAAAAGTAATTCTCCTTCGAGTTCTATTCCACTGATTTTAACCTCTCCGGTATTTTGATATAACGGCCCCTCATTAACAAAGCCTTTCTGGATGAGATTATCAGCAACTGTTTGAAATAAGGTTATCGATGAGTTCATTTGTTTGGCAAACTGTTTTTCCAGAGTGAATTCATAATTGGTCGTGGTTTCCTGCTTTAAATCGGTACTTGACGGAGGAAACAGGTACATTTCGTTAATCGTCGGATTCCGGTATCCTTCCGAATACTGTGCTTTCACTATTAATTGATAGGGTAATAATGCAGTCAATCCCAGGGATGGTATCCATAAATTACCGGCAATATTATGGTTGGTAAATCGCAGTCCCCCGTCAAAATTTAGGAGGTTCAACAATTTCCTATGATAAACTGAATATACGCTCTGTTCACTGACATTCTGTTCAACCCAATTTCCATATAATAATGCTTTTCCGCCGTAATGTTTCAGATCAATGCCGGCGGTTAATCGCGATAATGAACTGAATTGAAATGTTTCATTTATCAGTATTCCGGCTGTATAATCATCGGATTGATATCCGTCGTAAACAATATGATGGCCGGAATTGTAATGCAGTTTAATCTCTCCTTTAAAACGGTCATAATCATGCCTGAGCGTCACATCTCCGCCAAGACGATTGATGGTATAGGATTGAGTATCGGCAGGAGCGGCTACCTGGCCGGGATCAAAAATTTTGGAATTTGACAGATAACTGTTGAAAATAATCCTGAAATGGTTATTTATAGCGCTGTGAAATTCAAGATTGCCGCTTGTTGAATTATAGGTATCGTTCGCATCCGTTCGGTATCCATCGCTGTTACGATATCCCAATGATAATGAATAACCGACAGTTCCTGATTCGTATGTATTCCTGACAAAGGATTGTGTGGTATTGTAGCTGCCAAAAGTGATCGGTGCATAAAGATGAAAACCCTTCCGATGTTGATGTCTTGGAATAATATTAATCGCCCCGCCCATGGCATTCGAACCGTATAATACGGATGCGGGGCCCCTAACCACTTCGACTTTTTCCACATCATGCATAAAATAGGCGTCACCCAGGGTATGTCCGAAAAGTCCCATAATGTCCGGCCGCCCATCAATTAAAACGGCGACCTGTGTATTGGGAGTACCGCCGATACCGCGAATGGATATCTGTCCCGCTGAGCCTTTGGATACACCGTATCCAATATTTGTCCGCTGTGTAACAAATAAACCGGGTACATTTTCTGAGACCAGATCAAGTAGGGGTTTGTAATCCTGCTCCTCGATAATTTTACCGGATATTGTTGACAGAGAGAGGGGCAAATCTTTTTTAGGCATTTCCGTTCTTGTACCTGTGATTACCACCGGATCAAAGGGAAAGACTTTCAGTGTATCTTTAAAAACGGGCTCAAAGGCAAAAGAAATTTTGATTAAACACAGAAGGCTCAAAAGAATTGTAATTTTTTTCATGATAATCTCCTCTCAGACACCTGTCAAATTTTTTCCTGTGGATGTAAAACTGAGCTCGCCATGTTTAACACCCCGGGTACCAATGATTTTATCCGTTAACTTTTTTATTTCACTATAGCGTCCTTTTAAAATGATAACTTCGAGACAATTATGATGATCCAGATGAATATGCGTGTTCGATAAAATGTTGTCATGGTGATCATGCTGAATATCGTTTAGCTGATTCGACAGGTTAGGCACATGATGGTCATATACCAGTGAAAGAACACCGACAATTTCTTCATTTTTATCCAGGGCCCTTCTGACAAGATAATTCCGAATCAGATCACGCAGCGCCTCGGAGCGATTTTCGTAGCCCCTTTCCCGGATTTCAGCGTCGAATTGTTTTAATAATTCAGCAGGTAATGAAACTCCGAATCGTTTTAACATATACAATTTCCCCTTATAAGTAGCACTAAATTTATATTCGTGTTACTGTAATATAAAAAATATATGGGCACTTAAAAGGTTTATGATGGAATTTCAACGGTAAATGTGCTGCCCTTCCCCTCTTTACTTTCCACATAGACATTCCCTCCGTTCTGTTCCACGATCTGTTTTATCAGTGAGAGTCCCAGTCCCGTCCCCAATCGTTCCATCTCCCGGGCCCTCTTACTCCGGAAAAATTCATCAAATATTTTCGGAAGATCCTCTTTTGAAATCCCAATACCCTGATCTGACACTGAAAATCCGAAGAGATTTCCTTTGAAAAAAGGAGTAATTGTAATTGTTGTATTCTCAGGACTGTAACGTATGGCATTGTTTATAAGATTAATCAATACTTTTTCAAACGCCCGATTGTCAAAAGAGAGTACCAAATCCGGGTCGATTTCCACAACATTTATTTTTATTGATTTGTGTTCTGCATAGCAGGATAGTTGTGAGACAATTTTTTCAATCCATTGTTTATAATTCACCTCCTCGATAATCCTGTCTCCCCCGGTATGACGATAATGAGTTACATCAATCATATCCTTGACCATATCCAAAACCTGGTCTGTTCTGATTACGGACCTTCTGATCATATTGGATACTTCCACGTCTAATTTACTGGCATAAACCTCTTCGATAACCGCAAGCATGCTCCGTAATGTCGTCAACGGTGATTTGAGTTCGTGAGCCGTAAACCTGAATATTTTATCCCGTTCCTGAATCGTATGCTCAAGCTGCGCACTTTTTATATCAATTAACTTCTTCAATTGACGATATCCTGAAATCACATCTTTAATAACATACGTTACGGCAAATGTGAGAAGATAAAATGCTCCAAGAGAAGTAATCATCACCGATAATCGCACCGGTTCCGCCCGAATTGTATAAATCTGGATATATCCCTTATATTCCAAATAACTCCAGATTGTCAGAAATAAAGACGCCAGAATGGCATTGATATATGGTATATTACCTAATAAC
>QNCV01000226.1 GCA_003645845.1 Fidelibacterota bacterium
AAAAGATTTTACCGCAAGAATTAACTCAGGTTCCGGAAGGTGAACTGGTTTTGCCGGAAATCAGTGAAGCTGTACGGACACTTGATCAGGTCATTGATGTGGATTATTATCTGCCGGGTTGTGCTCCTCCACCGAATCTGATCATGGATGCGGTCTCGGCAATTTTATCGGGGAATTTACCGGAAAAGGGGACAGTGCTGGCGCCGGATAAATCGCTCTGTGACACCTGTCCGCGTAAAGATTCCAAACCCGACAAACTGAAGATCAGCGATGTCAAGCGCATTTCCATGACCGAAATACCGGAGGATAAGTGCTTTCTGGCAGAAGGTGTGGTATGCCTGGGACCGGCCACACGCTCCGGGTGTGGTGAACGCTGTATCAATGCCAATATGCCCTGTCGCGGCTGCTTCGGCCCAACCAAAGCCGTCAAAGATCAGGGTGCGAAATTTCTATCGGGATTCAGTTCGCTGTATGATAGTGAAGATGAAACCGCCATCGGTAATTTTGCCGATTCAGTCATTGATCCGGCCGGCTTATTTTATATGTTCAGCCTGGCGTCATCTCTGAAAGCAAAATTTCACGATCGTTCATAAACAGAGGAATTTTATGGGAACGCGAATAAAGATTGATCCGATTACCCGTCTTGAAGGACATGGAAAAATTGATATATTTCTGAACGCCGAGGGTGATGTACAACAGGCTTATTTCCAGGTACCGGAGTTGCGTGGATTTGAGGAATTCTGTAAAGGACGGCTTGCAGAAGAGCTGGCCCGAATAACGCCGCGAATCTGCGGTGTCTGCCCGACAACGCATCACATGGCATCCGGTAAAGCACTGGATGATCTGTATCATGTCGATCCGCCACCGGCAGCGAAAAAGATCCGCGAGATGATCAATTCGGCCTTTATTTTTGAAGATCATGTACTGCATTTCTTCTACCTGGGTGGTCCCGATTTTATTGTTGGCCCGACAGCGCCTAAAGATCAACGCAATATTCTTGGTGTTCTGGGGAAAGTCGGTATGGAAATTGGCGGACAGGTCATTGCAATCCGGCGAAAGGTCCGGGCGGTGATTGAGAAACAGGGCGGGCGGGTGATTCATCCGGTGTGCAACCTGCCTGGCGGTGTTTCAAAAGGTGTGAAACCGGAGGACGCTGAGCAGTACAAAGCATTGGCTGATGAAATGATTGGCTTCGCGCAATTTTCTCTGAAAGCATTCAGTGATATTGTCCTGGCGAATCAGGAGTACCTCGATCTGATTGTCGGTGATATCTACCGGCATGAGACTTATTACATGGGATTGGTGGACAAAAATAATCACGTTAATCTTTACGACGGTGATATTCGGGTCGTTACTCCCACCGGTGAAGAGTTTGTAAAATTCAAATCTCAGGATTATCTGAAGCATATTGAAGAGCATGTGGAGCCCTGGAGTTATGTTAAATTCACCTATCTGAAAGAGATCGGCTGGAAGGGATTCATTGATGGGAAAGACAGTGGCATTTACCGTGTCGCTCCCCTGGCCCGTTTGAATGTTTCCGACGGAATGGCAACACCACTGGCGCAGGCTGAATATGAGAAAATGTTTTCAGCGCTTGGCGGAAAACCGGCTCATAACACCCTGGCCTATCATTGGGCCCGCCTGGTGGAAGTTCTGTACGCGGCCGAGCGGTTCAAGGAATTGGCCGATGATCCGGAAATTCTCTCACCGGAGATCCGTACGATTCCGACGGAAACGCCTACCGAAGGCATCGGGGTTGTCGAAGCGCCGCGGGGAACGCTGTATCACCATTATAAGACTGACCCAAATGGTCGGATTACCGATGTTAACTTGGTTGTAGCGACGACGAATAACTCAGCGGCGATCTGCATGTCCATCGAACGGGCGGCCCGGAAACTGATTAAAAAAGGCAAAGTGGATGACGGGATTTTGAACATGGTTGAAATGGCTTTCAGAGCCTACGATCCCTGTTTTGCCTGTGCGACACACTCCCTGCCGGGACAGATGCCGCTGATTGTATCCATTCACAATGATCAAAATGAAGTGATAAAAAAATTAGTGAGGGATTAACTCATGCCGAAAAATAAAGCCATCAGTTCGCGTCAGATCAGGAGTGAGGACATGGACCAGCTGAAAGACATTTCCGGTGTGAATGTCTATGCCTGTTACCAGTGCGGTAATTGCTCAGCGGCTTGCCCGGCGGTGGATTTTATGGATATTCCGCCTCACCAGGTTATTCGGATGGTTCAGCTTGGTTTCATTGATGAACTGGTGAAATCGGAAACACCCTGGATTTGCGCCGCCTGTATTACCTGCACGGTGAAATGCCCACGGGGTGTTGATATTGCCAAAGTGATGGAGGGCTTGAGACAGATCGTTCTGCGGTCCGATTTTGAACACGGCAATCTCTCTGAAATTGAAGAAAAAGTACGAAAAAAACTTCCCCAGATTGCCCTGATCGGTAATTTCCGTAAAACGATCCTTTAGAGGAGGTATAATGCAACTGTCCTATTACCCGGGTTGTACATTAAAAACGGATGGGAAAAATTTTGAAACATCGGCCCTGGCTGTTCTTAAACACCTCGGTGTTTCCGTCCAGGAACTCGAGGATTGGTACTGCTGCGGGGTCTGTTTTTCCCAGGCTCAGGATAACCTGATGCAACAGCTGGCACCTATTCGAACTCTGGTAAAGGCCAAGGAGAGCGGGAACCGGCAATTGCTGGCGCTTTGCACCATGTGTTACAATACATTGAAACGGTCCATCGAGTTCATTAGAGATGATTCTGAAAAACTGGACACCATTCATCAGTTCATGGACCTCGAAACAACCCGCTTCTATGGGAATGAGATTGATGTAATCGATATATTATCCCTGCTCAGGCAGATCGGACCGGACAGGCTGAAGACGGCTATTAAAAAAACCGATGTGGATTTAAAAGTGGCATCTTATTATGGATGTATGCTATTGCGGCCCGGCGAAGTGGCAATCGATTCTCCCGATGATCCGGTAATCATGGAAGAAATTCTGGACACGGCTGGTTGTGAGAATGTCTATTTCCCGTTTCGAACGGAATGTTGCGGCTCGTATCAGATCGTCAACAAACCGGATATCGTCAAAGCCCGCGCGCGAAAAATTATTGATTCGGCAGTAAAAAACGGTGCGGAAATTATGGTAATGCTCTGCCCGCTCTGCTATTTCAACCTGGATGAAATTCAACGTGATATTCAAAAAGAGGATAAATCATTTCAGACCATTCCCGTACTTTATATAACACAATTACTGGCGCTGTTAATGGGTCTGGAAAAAGATATTCACGATTTTAATCTCCATTCAATTGATCCCCGACCGGTACTAAAGAGGAAAGGGCTGTTATGAAACGAATAGGCGTATTTGTCTGCCATTGTGGAATCAATATCGCATCGACGGTTGATGTTCCCAAAGTGGTTGAAGACCTGAAAGATTATCCGGGAATTGCCTTTATTCAGGATTATAAATATATGTGTTCCGATCCCGGCCAAACGCTGGTGAAGGAGAAAATTAAATCTGAGAAACTTGATGCAGTAGTTGTCGCGGCCTGTTCACCAACGCTGCATGAAAATACGTTTCGTATGGCTGTGCAGACCGTGGATATGAATCCTTATAATTGTGAAATAGCCAATATCCGTGAGCAATGCAGTTGGGTTCATAATGATAAGCAGAAAGCCACTGAGAAGGCGAAACGAATTATTCGTTCGGTTGTCGAAAAAGCCCTTCTGGATGAGGACCTGGAAGCGGTTAAAGTCCCGGTAGTTCGCAGAGCGCTGGTGCTGGGTGGGGGAATTGCCGGAATTCAGTCGGCATTGAATATCGCCAACAGTGGGTATGAAGTCATTCTGGTGGAACGACAATCGTCTATTGGTGGCCGGATGGCCCAGCTTTCGGAGACCTTCCCGACACTGGATTGTTCACAATGTATCCTGACACCGAAAATGGTCGATGTGGCCCAGCATGAGAATATTCGACTGATGACCTACTCGGAATTGGCGGATATTTCCGGCTTTGTCGGTAATTTCAAGGTTAAAATCAGGCAAAAAGCCAAATATGTCGATTGGGATAAATGTACCGGCTGCGGACTCTGTATTGAAAAATGTCCGAAAAAAGTTCCGTCAGAATTTGACCAGGAGCTCGGAAAACGCAAAGCGATCTATTCGCCATTTCCCCAGGCAGTTCCGAATAAGCCGGTAATTGATTGTGATAACTGTACTTATTTCAGAAATGGAAAATGCCGGCTTTGTGAAAAGGTGTGCCCGTTTGACGCCATCAATTTTGACGAAAAGG
Organism: Fidelibacterota bacterium; assembly: GCA_003645845.1. Lineage (GTDB taxonomy): Bacteria > Fidelibacterota > UBA2242 > UBA2242 > UBA2242 > B118-G9. Next base: position 4,319 of record QNCV01000226.1, read on the forward strand.
AGACCTTTGTCGAAGAAGAGGTCGGCGCTATTGTCGTAGCAACCGGCTATGATGTTTATCCGGTGCTCAATATGAGTGAGTACGGCGGCGGAAAAATCCCGGATGTCATTGATGGATTGACTTTTGAGCGAATCCTGTCATCCTCCGGTCCGACCGGTGGGGAGGTTCGCAGACCTTCCGATGGTAAAGTGCCGAAGGAGATTGTATTTATCAAATGTGTCGGCTCTCGTGACCCGGAACATCATTATCCCTACTGCTCAAAAATATGCTGTATGTATTCGACCAAACATGCCATGTTGTATAAACACCGGGTCCACGATGGCCAGGCCTATATTTTTTATATGGATGTCAGGGCCGGCGGGAAAGGCTATGAAGAATTCTATCAGCGGGCTCAGGAAGAGGATAAGGTCGTTTATCTTCGAGGTAAAGTATCCAAAGTGTATCAGGATGATGATAAGGTTGTGGTCTGTGGAATCGATACTCTGAGTGGAACCAATGTCGAAATTCGTGCCGATATGGTTGTCTTAGCC
>QNCV01000227.1 GCA_003645845.1 Fidelibacterota bacterium
CCGATTTTTTGACTATTGCCTGCGCTCTTATAAAGGCCGGCGGTAAACGCAGGGAACTTACCCGGAAGTTTCCCACCGCCCGCTGAGTCTGGGCACCGTAGTAGGCGTCTTTGGGCACCTTTACATCGCCAAGGGTATCACGTTCCATTCTGTATTCCATATGTCGTCTCCTGCCGTTATTCCGAAATCGATTCACTTCAGTCGGTAGTTTTCAGCGCCTTCAGAACATCATCATAATTCGGTTCCGTCGATGTTTCCTCAACATACTGAACATAGGCGACCTTACCTCCGGAATCGACAATAAAAACCGTGCGCGCCAGTAATCTGAGTTCTTTAATGAGAACACCGTAATTGATTCCGAAGGACGCGTCGCGATAGTCAGACAGCACCTTCACCCTGTCAATACCCGCGGCGCCGCACCAGCGCTTCTGGGCAAACGGTAAATCCATACTGACCGTCAATACAACGACATCATCACCAAACGCGGCGGCTTCCTTGTTGAAACGCCTCACTTCGGTGGAACAAACGGAAGTATCCAGCGACGGCACCGATACCAGGATCGCTTTTTTACCTTCAAATGAAGACAGCTTAACCGGCTCCAGGTTTTCATCCAGGACGGTAAAATCAGGGGCGGTATCACCGACCTTGACTTCATTACCGACCAGCGTCAGCGGATTACCCTGCGATTTTACAATATTATTTCTTTCAACCATTGCAATTCCTTATTCCTTTTTGATTTATGCGTAAGGATAAATTCCTTCTTTTATCTTCTGCAGATGCCCCAGAATCCTATTATGCTTCATTTCATCTTCCATCAGATAATTCAGCAGATATTCCTGAACCAGCATTTTCCTGCCCTTAAGAGCTTCCAGGGCCTCCCGGGCCAGTTCCACTGTTTTCTCTTCGAGCTTGATATGGTCTTCGATCATCCCCCAGACTTCGGCCAGTTCATCGGTACTGAGAGCCACCGCCTTGGTGGTCAGGGTGTCGGCGATCATTCCCTGAACACGATAGTGAAACTGGGAATCCCTCTGGATGATTTCCATTACCATGCGGACAACGGGATTTTCGGTCTTCTCGATCACTTTACCGGTCGATGCCACCGAAGCATTTTCTATTTTCTGCCAGCGCTTCATGTTGTCGACAATTTTTTCCTGAATTTCTTTTGTACTCATTAGTTTACCTCCGCAAGAATAATTATTATGGTATTTGTGGTATATTATTGGAATTTTAATTCTGTTTTAGTAAAACTGTATCCTGCCGTCAAGGATACCCTTTATTTAAATTTCCAGACTATCCCGATCATTCGGAAGTATCCGAGGTGTCACTCAGCTTCTGGCGGCAATCGGGGCATATTCCCACAAACTCCAGATTATGCCCGATAATCTCAAAAGCAGTCTGGGACAGAACAGTCCGATCATAATGAATCGGAGGCATATCCATCACATCAACGACCCGGTTACATTCTACACAGCGGAGATGATAATGCTCACTCAGGTTCGCATCGTAGCGGCTCTGGCCGGAACCGAAATCAAGCTTGTTAATCAAACCGGCATTGGTCAGAATATCAAGATTTCGATAAACCGTCCCGAGACTGATTTTTGGCAGACGCTTTCGAACCACGCGGTATAAATCATCCGCGGTAGGGTGCGACTTGGTATCCCGAATTTCATCAAGGATAACCCGGCGCTGGTCTGTCATTCTCTGAATGTTCGCGTTTTTCATAACATCACCCAATAGTAATAATTACTAATACCATTAATATTATCTATTTGTTCCCGTGATTTCATATTTTTTTCATTAATTGCTCATAAAATGATGAAATTAATTTTGATATCAGACCCAAGTTGTTATCTGACTTAGATATAATATAAATGAAAAATAACAGAAAAATCGGCGATCCGGAATTTCGGCCTGTCCCGTTAATTTATTTATTTATAATGATTACGATTTAGAAATCTATTTTTTAAGTGATAATTCTTGAAATAAAAAAACGGGCCGGCTCTCAATTCCGACCCGTTTTCCTGATATTATCCTATTTTCCATCGGATCGCGGCGATTTATCCACATAACCATTGTCGTATAGACCATTTACCTCCACCGCCTGGCCCTTCTCGTCGGTAATAATCTTCAGCCTGAAATAATCCAGCTCTTCAAAAACGGAAAAGATCATCGGCCATCGGGATCATTTTCATCTTTTTCCTGTTTTCCCGCTGATAATAGAGCCCATCGTTTTCAAAACTTAATGTCCTCGGCCCGTAAACCCCGGCATATTTTTTCAACAAATCCGCATCGACCTTAACCGGGCTAAGTTTGGCATTAATCCCGTCTATGCTCCATTGCAGATTGAATTTCTGATTCTCGTTATCGGCTTTATCCTTCAACTTATTGAGGGCTTCCTTATAGGCCATATCGAGCGCCTGATCGGCCGGTACTTCGATATGCGGTGTTACTCCGGTACCCTCCCAGTTGGTCCCCGTTATCGGATTAATTGCCCGCCCGAATGGCAACCTCATCCCGACCATGAGATTGGGGAATATGCGTTCGCTCACCGGATGCGCTCCGCCCCCGGTCGTCTCTCCTATAATTGTCGCCCGTTCGAGATTCTTTAGATTATAGGTAAATTCCTCCGCGCCGGAAAACGTGTAATTACTGGTCAGGACATATAAATCGACATCGGTCATTTTTTCTCCGGGCACATATTCCTGGGTCCAGAATTGCTGAATCGAATCCTCTTTACGGATATAAAAGCTGTTGAGATAAACCGATTCTTCGAAAAAGTAACTGGTTATAAGTTGTATCATACTCGGATTGCCGCCGCCGTTATCACGCAGATCGATAATCAAGGCATCGACATGATTAAGGAAGTTCAGAGCCGCCACCGCAGTGGCGCCGGCGTGAGCCGCCTCCTGGAAGCTGTTGAACTTCAAATAGCCGACATTCCCTTTTAGCCGCTCGGCTTTGACAAAATCATAATTATTGTACTTCATACGATCCAGTTCCGCCCGCCTCGCCTCCGGGGTCAATTCATCCTTGCTGTATCGCTCCAGCATCTCCGGCGTCATCGCGGCTACCCCGAGATGTTTGTCATGACTGATATCCCGAAGATCCCCGGTTAAAACATCCGTAAATTCTCTTAAAGATTTGATCCCTGAATATTTTTTCTCTTTGAATTTTTTCCGGATATGCCCTTCCATTTCCCCGGCGACATCAGGGAACACATACACTTCATTCAAGGCGGCGCTGATACTGTCAATAACTTCGGCCTGCATCGCCTCGTCGATAGTCTGTTCTACAGGTTGCTGTGTCGTCCGGGCCCGCCCCAGAGCAACCGCTATCAGGATCAATGCCACGGCCAGCAGGGCCATCAACACAAATCGTTTAACGCCTGCATTAATACTTTCCATTGCTCTCTCTCCCCTCATCCGTTTATTTCTCAAATTTATAGACCATGGTTATCGACTCCCTTTTATACCGGGGAGTTATAAATCCCTCGGAAATCTCGAATCCGAGTTTCTCGTAAAGCGAGATGGCCGGGGTCATTTGCGGACTGGTCTCGAGGAATATTCTGACCGCCCCGGAATCAAGCGCCCGATCGAGCAGGGCACGCGTCAGTTTTTTACCGGCCTGACGCCTTTGCATCCTTTCGGTTACAGCCATCTTGGCAATTTCATATGTCTGATCATCATGTTTTATCAACGCACCGGTACCGATAATTCTCCCGTCGATCCTGGCAAAAACAACCGCTCCGCCATTTGAGATTATATTTCCTTCCGGATCACCAAGAACCTTTTCGTCGGCAGGCTCGATACGATAATATTTTTTCAGCCATTCATAATTGAGTTCTCTGAAATGATCCTTTAAACTCGATTCATATTCGACTATTTCAATCGCATCATACTGGCGTATTTTGATTCGGCTGACAATGCGATCGTACAATTGCCGCTGATCAAGGGCCTCTTCCACTTTATCTATGGCCGCGACAAAATCAATTCCCGACATTGACAGTATCTCTTTGGTGGCATCGGCAATATCCGCCCAGAGCGGCTTCAAATCAGTTATTAACGACTGTCCCTTTTTCGACAATGACAACAATCGGCGGCGCTCATCATTCTTATCACGCGTTGATACAATCAACCCGGCCCGGTCCATCTCACCCGCAATTTGATTGATGGCCGGATGAGTGTATTGAAGAGCCGAAGCGATCCCGGTGATCGATACCTCCGATTCCAATGTCAGAAGATAAAAAACCGGGAACCAGCGGACCTCAAAACCGATCCCCTGGTCCCGGAAACTGCGCGAGACATCTTTACTCAATCTTTCAGTCAGCCTTCGAAGACGGCTGCCGAATGCAAGGACTCCCAATTGCCTGATTAAATCCATCGCTTTAATCCATAGTTTTTCGGGTATTTTCATTTAATATTACGTAAGCGCTTACATAAAGGTTTCAAATAAATTACTGTTTCGCGATAATCTCGTAAGTCATTACCCAACTTCAAATATGGCTTTATCTTTAATAAATCATCTTCGATGTGCGGAACCACGATTATTCTTTGATGGTTATCATAAAAAGATAAGATAAGGGGGCTTTTTGAATGAAATCGTCACATGTCATAAGTAAACATGATACCCGATCCCGGCCAGATGGACTAAGTTGCAGTAAATTCAATTTGTGATTGAGATTTGACGACGATGTTCTTACTATATTTGAAATATATCGGCATTAAGGTATTTTTTATGGATATTTCAGCCAGACAGGCTCAAAAGATCGCACTTCAGCAGCAGCTTTTGGATCGCTCGGAAAAATTCCCTCCGGGAA